>JAPLHP010000012.1 GCA_026389585.1 Chloroflexota bacterium
GTGCCTGAGTTGATCCATGCCATTGAGGAGTACCTGACAATATCCAATGCCGACCCTAAACCATTGGTGTGGAAAGCCTCCGCCAAAGCCATTCTTGACAAGCTCGCTCGTTGTAAAGCAGTTTATGAAACACTAGACTAGACACATACGGGATAGAGCCCAGCTGCAAATATTGAAGATGTGATTTCGACTCTCCCCCATCTCCACCAGAAACACGACCGAGCCTCCGTAATGTGACTGCACCATTCGTCGTAATGTTACTTGCCTGTGCCGATAGTCATCTCCAAGGCTATCGTTTGAATTGAAGCCCAGCATTATACGATGGCGTCACATTTGCCGTATAGCCCTGTGTTTTGCATGAAGGGACACTCCAAGTCCTTACAGAGTCATCAAGAGGCAAGTTGGCCAGCCTGATCTGACTTGGTGCACCAGGGGTGGTAATTAATTGTGAGAATTGGGGTGGTCATTTGCCTTGAGAATCTACAAAAAGTTCAATAGCATTGTGTGGCCTTCTGGTTCAATGAAATTGTCTCCTTTCTCATAGGGTGACATTGTCACAGAACCATTGATGGGTGTCATTATCTTAGAACTACCACAAGCATATTGACTTGCAGTTGAGGCTTGTTTTATACTTATCCACCAGTTGCCCGAGTAGCGCAACGGTAGCGCAACCGATTTGTAATCGGTAGGTTAGTGGGTTCGAATCCCCTCTCGGGCTACGGAGGGGTGGGTGAGCGGCTAATACCAACAGACTGTAAATCTGTCGCCTAACGGCTTCGCAGGTTCGAATCCTGCCCCCTCCAGTATAGGGGTGAATCTGTTACAATTGAATAAGTGCCCACATAGCTCAGTTGGTAGAGCACGCCCTTGGTAAGGGCGAGGTCACCAGTTCGACCCTGGTTGTGGGCTTATAAAAGAGGAGGCTATTAATGGCAAAGAAGAAATTCGATCGAACAAAGCCGCATGTCAACATTGGCACGATTGGGCACGTCGACCACGGCAAGACAACGTTGACCTCAGCTATTACCAGGGTGCTGGCCACAGCAGGTAAAGCTGAGTATCGAGCCTATGATTCGATCGATAATGCCCCTGAAGAAAAGGCCAGGGGACTAACGATACAGATTGCTCACATAGAATATGAGACGGAGAAGCGTCACTACGCCCATGTGGATTGCCCCGGCCACGCTGACTATATTAAGAATATGATCACCGGAGCCGCCCAAATGGATGGAGCTATACTGGTTGTCAGTGCCTTCGATGGCCCGATGCCCCAGACCAGAGAGCATATCTTGCTGGCGCGCCAGGTGGAAGTACCTTATATCCTGGTTGCCCTGAATAAGGTGGATCTCATGGAGGACGCCGAACTGCTGGAATTGGTAGAGCTGGAGGTAAGGGAGTTGCTTACCAAGTACGGTTTCCCCGGTGATGCGACACCGATAGTGAGAGTCAGCGGACTCAAAGCCGGTGAATGCGGCTGTGGTAAGAGGGAGTGTCAATGGTGTGGAGGCATCTGGAAATTGATGGATGCAGTGGATTCATATATCCCGAATCCCGTGCGATCGAAGGATAAGCCTTTCCTTATGCCGATTGAAGATGTTTTCAGCATTAAGGGACGCGGCACTGTGCCTACAGGAAGGGTAGAGCGTGGTACTGTCAAGTCGGGTGATGAGGTAGAGATAGTAGGCCTGGGAGAAACCAGGAAGACTGTGGTTATCAGCCTGGAGATGTTTCACAAGATATTGGATTACTCCGAACCCGGCGATGCTGTCGGCGTCCTGCTAAGAGGTGTAGAGCGAGAGCAGATAACTAGAGGCCAGGTACTGGCCAAGCCAGGCTCGATCAAGCCCCATACCCAGGCAGAAGCCCAGGTATACGTTTTGAGCAAGGAGGAGGGTGGAAGGCATACCCCATTCTTCAATGGCTACAAACCACAGTTATACATCAGAACCACAGATGTAACTGGAGAAATGCTTCTGCCACAAGGTATGGAGATGGCCATGCCTGGTGATGACGTAAAGATGACCATCAAGCTAATCACCGCCGTAGCCCTCGAGGAAGGTCTCCATTTTGCTATCCGGGAGGGAGGCAAGACCGTGGGCGCTGGGGTGTTCACCCACATCATTGAATAGGAGCGCAAGTGGCAAAAAAAGCTGACGTTAGAGGTATTATTTATCTGGCCTGCCCCGAGTGCAAGGAGAGAACCTATACCACTACCAAGAACAGGAAAAATGATCAACAGCGGTTGGAATTGAAAAAATACTGCCCCCGCTGTCGGATTCATACCCTCCACAAGGAGACCAAATAGTGGTCACCAAAAGGGCCAGCGGAGTCAAGAGGCTTGGCTCGAGGTTCAGATTCTTTGGAGACACTATAGCTGAGCTCAAGAAGGTGACCTGGCCTACTAGACAAGAGGCAATCAGATTGACCGTGACGGTTCTCATCGTTTGCATTATAATAGGTGCATTCCTCGCCCTGGCAGATTATGGGTTTTCCCGCCTCGTGCGAGATGTTTTCATGCCGAAGGCATAGACTATGGGGGAGAAAGAAAACAACAAGAAGTGGTTCATGGTTCATACCTACACCGGGCATGAGAACCAGGTTGAGACCAACCTCAAGCAGCGCATTAAGTCTATGGACGCTGGTGCAGACATAGCCGATGTAGTAGTACCTAAGATTGAAGAGATTGAAATAAAGGAAGGACAACGACGTAAGGTAGAGAAGAAACTGTACCCTGGCTATGTACTTGTCCAGATGACAATGAATGATCAGAGCTGGAACGTAGTTCGCAATACTCCGGGAGTCACCAGCTTTGTAAGCACCCAGGATGAGCAGGGCAAACTGATCCCCGCATCATTGGAAGATGCGGAGGTCGCTGCTATCCTGGAAAAAACGAAGGTCGGGGCGCCTCAGGTTAAGGTTGGCCTAAGCAAAGGCCAGAGCGTCCGCATTACCGATGGCCCCTTCCTCGATTTCGCTGGCATAATTGATGAGATTAGCCCGCAGAAAGGTAAGGTGAGAGTGCTGGTTTCTTTCTTTGGGCGCGAAACACCTGTCGAACTCGATTTTCTGCAGATAGAGAGACTTTAAGATGGCAAAAAAGGTAAAGGCAATCATTAAGCTGCAACTCCCCGCCGGCAAGGCTACCCCGGCTCCCCCAATAGGTCCTGCTCTGGGACAGCATGGAGCCAACATTATGGCTTTCTGCAAAGAGTACAACGAGCGCACAGCTTCCCAGGAAGGTAGCGTCATCCCGGTAGAGGTCACCATCTACGAAGACCGCTCGTTTACTTTTGCCCTGAAAACCCCACCAACCGCTGATCTCCTAAAGAAGGCTATGGGAATTGAGCTAGGGAGCGGATCCCCCAGGACAAACCTGATTGGCAAGCTTCCCCGAGAGAAAATGCGTGAGATTGCTAAGATTAAGATGAAAGACCTTAATGCGTCTGACCTCGATCAGGCTACAAAGATCGTCGAAGGTACTGCACGCAGCATGGGAATTGAGAGTGAATAACTTATGGCAAAACATGGTAAGAAGTACGAAGAGTCTATCAAACTAGTAGAACAAGATAAGGCATACTCCCTGAAAGAAGCCGTCGATCTGGCGAAAAAGACGGCTCATGCCAAATTCGATGAAACCGTGGAACTCCATCTTCGCATGAACCTGGACCAGCGTGCTGCTGACCAGCAGATAAGAGGCATTGCCCTGCTTCCCAATGGGCTCGGAAAGAAGATCCGCATCCTGGTCTTCACCCAGGGCGAGGGCGTAAAGGCTGCAGAGGAAGCTGGAGCAGACTATGTGGGTGGTGATGACATGATTAAGAAAATCGAGGAGGGATGGCTCGATTTTGATGTCACTATTGCCACCCCTGACATGATGGGGAGAATAGGTAAGCTTGGCAAGATACTTGGTCGCAAAGGGCTCATGCCAAATCCGAAGTTGGGCACTGTAGTCGCTGCCTCGGATATCCCGAGAGTAATCAAGGATGCCAGCAAGGGTCGGGCAGAGTTCAAGCTGGATCGTACGGGCAACATCCATTTGGCTATAGGAAAGATAAGTTTTGAGACAGACAAGCTTGTGGAAAACTTGGCTGCAGCACTGGAAGCAATAGTCAAGGCTAAGCCCAGCGGATCAAAAGGCCAGTATGTAAAGAGCGCTACAATATCGACCTCAATGGGCCCTGGTATCACCCTCGACCTAAAATCTGCCCTGAGCACAGATTAAGGGCAAGATGAGTTCAACTCCAAAGCCGTCGTTCTTACGGCAAGGGTTTGCATATCTATATCTATGTAAGAAAACCATCACGGAAGGAGCAGAAGAATGCCAGGTATAGTTTCGTATGGTGCTTATGTCCCTATCTATAGGCTGAGCCGAGAGGCCATCGGTGCGATGTGGAACAAGGCCGTCGCAAAGGGCGAGAAGGCCGTGGCCAACGCCGATGAGGACACTGTAACCATGGGAGTGGAAGCCGTCCTGGACTGTCTGAACGGCATGGACCGCAACCAGGTGGACGGCCTTTACTTCGCCACCGACTCGCCGCCCTACGTTGAGAAGCAGTCCGCTAGCATAATAAGGGCGGCTACGGACCTTCGCGAAGACATTCTAACATTCGATGTCTCCCACTCGCTTAGGAGCGCCGGTTCTGCCATGAAAGCAGCCATGGACGCAGTGAAGGCTGGGTCGGCCAAGAGGGTGATGGTGGCTGCTGCCGAGCGCCGCATACCCGCCCCGAATTCAGAGTTCGAGCTGCAGTTTGGAGATGGAGCAGCAGCATTCCTCGTTGGTGACACTGACGTAGCTGCGTCATTGGAAGGCAGCTATCATATCTCCAGCCAATTCGTCGACATCTGGAAGAAACCCCAGGATACCTATATGCAGTCGTGGGAGGATCGGTTTGTCCGTGACGAAGGCTATATGAAGATGATACCTCAGGCCGTAGCCGGGCTCCTGAAGAAGCTTGGACTGACCCCCAAGGCCATCACCAAGGCGGCCTTCTACGGACCCGACGCCAGGACTCATGCCTCAATCGGCAGCGCTATGGGCCTCGACCCAAAGACGCAGATTCAATCTCCCCTACTGGAGAGCATCGGCAACACCGGTACAGCCCTGGCCCCCATGATCCTGGTGGCTGCTCTCGAAGAGGCTAAGCCCGGCGACTTGATACTGTTCGCTACCTACGGTGATGGCGCCGACGCCTTCCTGTTCAAAGTAACCGACCAGATTGACAAGGTTAGGAACAGGAGGGGAGTAAAGCGCCACCTGGCATCTAAAATGATGCTCCCCAACTATGGAAAGTACGTCGAGATACGTGAGCTCATGGAGGGCGAAGCGGGACGCCGTCCAGCCCGCAGATCATCCCTGCCAGTCATATGGCGCGAGAGACAGCACCTGTTCCCTCTCTATGGGCAGAAGTGCCGTTCCTGCGGCAACATCCAGTACCCCAAGCAGAGGATCTGCATTTATTGTCAGGCGAAGGATAACTTTGAACTCATCAGGCTCTCCGACAAGACAGGAAAGGTTTTTACCTTCAGTATGGACCAGAGGGCCGTGGAGATCGTTCTGCCCAAGGTATTCACCGTGGTCGACCTCGACGGCGGCGGCAGGTTTTATAGTGTCATGACCGACCGCGATCCTTCGAAGGTTGCACTTGGGATGCCTGTGGAGATGACCTTCAGAATACAACTGGAGGGATCTGGCCTCTACAACTACTTCTGGCGAGTCCGCCCAATCAGATGCTAAGGAGAAGAGAATGGAAAGCTTAAAGGATAAAGTAGCTATCGTCGGAATGGGTTGCACCCCCTTCGGGGAGTTTTGGGATAAGGACCCTGTCGACCTCATAGTCGATGCGGCCACCGAGGCTTTCGAGGATGCTGGCATCACGTCAAAAGAAATTCAGGCGGCCTGGGTGGGATACACCAATCAGGACAATGCTATGACTGGCATCATTCTCTCTAGTGCTCTTCAGCTCCAGTTTATCCCCGTAACACGCGTGGAAAACGCTTGCGGCACCGGTGCCGAGACATTCAGGGGAGCTGCACTGGGCCTCGCATCCAAAACCTATGACCTGGTGCTGGCCCTGGGCTGGGAGAAGATGAAGGACGCCGGGTTTGGCGGTATTGGCCAGGCATACCCCGGCAAATGGCATCCAGTCTATGGTGCCGCTCCCGAAGTCGGCGGGGCTGTGGCCCGGTACGCCCTGGCAGCAACCAAGTATTTTGCTAGATACGGACTCAGCCCGGAAGAGGGCAAACGCCTGCTGGCCAAGATATCGGTCAAGAGCCACTACAACGGCTCTCGCAACCCCAAGGCGATGTTGCGCAACAGGATAACCATAGAACAGGTACTGAACGCTCCTATCATAGCCTGGCCACTGGGTCTATTTGACTGCTGCGGAGTCTGCGACGGTGCATCTGCCGCTATCATGTGCCGCACCGAGGATGCCAGGCACTTCCGGCCCAAGGGAGATTACATTACCATCAAGGCTTCTGCCATTGCCTGCGGACCAGGCTGGGGCAAGGAGAGGACGAACTACGAATACACGACCTGGGAAGAGACAGAGGCGGCCGCCAAGCAGGCTTATGCCATGGCTGGAATCAAGAACCCCAGAAAGGAGCTCAGCATGGCCGAGGTCCATGACTGCTTCTCCGTAGCAGAGATGATAGCCGTGGAGTCTATGGGCATATGCGAAAAGGGCCATGCCAAAGACGACATCGACTCCGGGGCCTGGGAGCAGGGAGGCGAGATCCCCATTAACGTCAGCGGCGGGCTCAAGGCCTTCGGACACCCGGCGGGCGCTAGCGGAGGTCGTGAGGTATACGAGTTCTACAAGCAATTCCAGGGCAAGGCCGAAGATTCCACCCGTCAATTGAAAGACGTGAAGATGGGGTTGGCCCATAACCAGGGTGGTCATCCCGGCAACTTTGTATGTGGCATCACCATCGTCGGTGAGCCGCCATCTTTATAAGGAGGCCTTTCTTTTCCATAACCGCTTACTGTATAATAGGCGGTAAAGAATAAATTGCAGCATTGCCGTAGATAGCAGGTGTCCCCAGGGCTTAAAGTGTTTGCCTGCTGAGGCGAATCGGTAACCTCAGAAGCAGCTATCTTTAGAGTCCCGGGGCAAGGTTAATGCTCAGGGGCCTATTTTTTTGAGCCCCTGCCCAACGAATGGAGCCAACCAGGGTTATCAAGTAATGCAAATGGGAGAAAATAGATGATACGAGAAAAGAAAGAAGAGAATGTCAAGAAAGTCGAGGAGCTGCTTTCAAGTTGCACAATAGCTATTGTTACTGACTATCGGGGAATGCCGGTCAGTGAGCTGAGCAAACTGCGCCGCCAGCTAAAGGAATCTGGAATCAAGTATCATATCGTCAAGAACAGCCTGGCTTCCCTTGCAGCAGAGAAGAGCGGTAAAGAGGAACTGAAGAATCTCCTCAAGGGCCCTTCGGCAATAGCCTTTGGCTATGGCGAGGTTAACCAGCCAGCCAAAGTCCTGACCGACTACATTCGCACGTCCAAACAGTCCCTCAGCATTAGGGGAGGCGTCCTGCAGAAGCGGTCACTTACCGCAGCAGATGTATCAGCCCTTTCCTTACTTCCACCCAGGGAGGTATTGGTCGCTCAATTACTGCAGCAGATGCAAAAGCCCATTTACTCTATCGTGGCTGTCTTGAATGCTGAACTGACAGCACTTCCACGATTACTACAAGCAAGAAAACAACAACTAGAAGGAGGTTAAGGTAATGACCAAAGAAGAGATGATAGCCGTTATCAAAGCTATGACGGTTCTCGAACTGGCCGAGTTGATCAAGGCTCTGGAGCAGGAATTCGGAGTCAGCGCAGCACCAGTAGCTGTAGCTGGACCGGCAGCACCCGCAGCGGGCGCAGCAGCACCGGCGGCAGAGGAACAAACACAGTTCAGTGTTATCCTCAAGGAGATAGGCCCCAACAAGATCAATGTCATCAAGGCTGTTAGAGAGGTAACCACATTAGGATTAAAGGAAGCCAAAGAGCTCGTGGAAGGCGCGCCTAAGACAGTGAAAGAGGGGGCCTCAAAAGAGGAAGCAACCGCTGTTAAAGACAAGCTTCAGGCCGCCGGAGCAACAGCCGAGATTAAGTAACCGGAGACAAGCGGTAATCTAATACTATAACCTTTGTCTCCACCGTTCCGACATTGAGATTCGATTTGGTGACGGAGAACTTCGGCTGAGGGATAACCTCCCTCAGCCCCATTTCTGTAAGGAATTTATCCAAAGGCTCCAGCCATGTTACCACGCTGCTCTGGTAGTGCATGGGGATAACAACCTTCGGATTAAGGTGCCTCACTATATCAGCTGCTCCCTTGGCATCAATAGTAGATTGGCCACCAACTGGTGCGATCAGTATATCGAGATTGCCTAGCTCTTCCGCTTGACGCGCTGATGGCAGATGACCTAGATCACCCAGATGGCAGAGCCTCATATCCTCCATCTCAATCACATAGCTGATGTTCTTCCCCCGAGTTTTCCCCTGCTCCGAGTCATGGAAATTCGGAACGCCCATGACGAAAACACCGCCAATCTCATATTCACCTGGCCGGCTAATCACCCTCGGATTACCATCGACACCCGTTGAATTGCTATGACCTTCGTGTGAATGACTTACGGTTACGATGTTTGCCGTAGGCCTGACCCAGCGATAACCTACGCTTTCACAGTAAGGGTCAGTAACCAGGGTAACTTCCTTACCCCTGATCTTAAGGCATGAATGTCCAAGATAGGTTATTTCCATCAGCTCTTAACGTCCATCAAGGTGTTCCGCTCTATCAACCTCATCACTGTATGAGGTCTTGGGCAATAGAGCAGTTGAGATACCCGCCACAGCAGCAGCCTTGGCTATATCCAGAGGGATAAATGGTAAAACTGCCCGGACCATCGTCTCGCCGAACCCGGTATGTCTGACCGCTGCATAGTAAGTGGCTCCACATACGTATATAATCGCTACGCCCACAAGCATAAGCCCCAACTGAGCGTAGAACCGCCGGGCCGCTATGTATTTCTCGGTCAACTTACCACTCAGGAAAGCCGCAAGGATGAAACCTGCAAGATAGCCCATAGTTGGGAATGCCGGACTGGTAAGATAAGCCACACCACTGTGCCAGCCCTGAAACCAGGGAACACCACATGCCCCCAGCACCAGGTAAAGAGCCTGACCCAGAGCACCATAAGCTGATCCTAGTAGCACCCCGCTCGCCAACACAGGCAGGACCTGGCCAGTAATCGGAACATCCGTAAACCAGAGAGGGATCCTGATTTGAGCGAAGAGGCCCGTTACGCCAGCCATACTTAAAGCAAGGCCGATCTTCTGGACCGTGCTCAGTTCATGACGCCACCTGAACGCTTGCCATCTCCAACTCCTATACCTCTCAGCGTAAGCGCTAACTGCCATTCTATTGATCCCTCCGTTCCAGACACATTAACTTAGTATATTATTCGATGCAGCCTCGACAGTCAAACCTCTTCTTCTTTCCATGCCCCCTCACCAATGAGGGGAACCCATCGGCAAGGGCCAAGGTCCTGAACAACGGTTCCATTGGTTCTTTTGGTAACCTTCAATAGCTTCTGTTCATGACGAGAGCCTACAGGAATCAACAGGCGCCCATCAACAGCAAGTTGGTCCAAAAGCTGCTCGGGGACACTTGGGGCACCCGCTGTAACGATGATGGCGTCGTAGGGTGCTTTGTGGCGCCATCCCAACACTGGTTCAGCCAGGTGTACTTCAATGTTCATGTAGCCCAGTTCCTCCAGTACCTCTCTTGCTTTTTCGGCAAGCTGAGGATGCCTCTCCACAGTGACCACCCAATTAGCCAGCTCAGCCAAAATAGCCGACTGATATCCACTCCCGGTCCCTATCTCCAGAACCTTTTCTTGTCCACCCAGTTCCAGGGCCTCTGTCATCATTGCCACTATGAGAGGTTGTGAGATTGTTTGCCCTTGCCCAAGAGGGAGCGGCCTGTCCTCGTAAGCCTCGCGTTGATAAACAGCAGGCACGAACAGTTCCCGCGCAACGCGCGCCATTGCCTTAAGCACCCTCTCGTCTTTTATCTCCCGCCGCAGATGTTCGATTAACATCAAACGTGCTGCAGCAAAGTCTGTTTCCAAATCGGGACTCCTCATCCTCTGGCTTGTGCACCCATTCAACCAGATGAGCTAATTAGCCCTTACACCATCACAGAACACGTCGACGCCATGGAAGGTTACTTAGATTTTAGCCTACACCTCTTCGCTAGTCTATATTCCAGGGAAGCATCCGCCGGACCATCCTATATTGGATTTACTGCGTGCGGTGCTGCGGGTGATAGTCCTTTGCTTTCCAGTGAGCCACCAAGTTTATTGATCATGTCCTGCCCCATCGGACTTGGCTGCCACTCCCTGCGCTCAACCTGAAAACGCAGGTATAAAATAGCACGCTGCGGCGTGCAAAAAGGGAGTCGTTCTGTACTGAGAGTCCAACCACACCTAAGTAACCTATCTTCCCGAACACTTAATTCCTGCAGCCATTTTGGCAACGTTAGTCTCGGAAGATGTTGAGGACATTGCCAACTTTAGAAGGGAGCACGAGAGGTTTATCAGGACGTGTTCTAAGTGGACGAACCTATTAAGTTTCTAGTGAGGTGAATAATGGATAAACAACTATTAAGGGAACTTGACCAGCACCAGGACAAACTCACCATCGAAATACATCGCCAAGTTGTCAAGTCCCAGTCAGCCAATGCTAAAGTTGCCGAGCTTTGTGCGTGGCCCTCTGGCCCTAAGTCCCAGGCAGCCATTGGAACTGCGGGCGTTTTGACAACCTGAACTGTAGAGGCTGAAGTGAAAAGACTCAGGCATGGCTTGAACCTGATTAGGAAGCTGAGGTTGAAGGCAAAGACTGGGTGGCTACAGCCTAATGACCCGGAATTGGCTGAGGTGAGAAGGTTATCGGCTACTTGCAGCCCTATTTCATGAGGGAGCCAGAAGATTGAAGCCTCTACCATGCTCTTGGGGCCGTGTTCTCCAAGCGGCCCCTGGCTCCCTCTTCGATTGTTTGGCCGGACCGTGTTCTGATGCTGTGACGCCCTCTCAGTACGGAACTGCCCGGCCACATCCTTCCGGGGCCAGGTCATCACTCCGCCTGGCCCTAGTATTTGCCCTATGCCTCTAGGCCCTAGTAGAAAGCGTCAAAGTAGATTGTCCATTCCTCTATGCCGTCGAATGCAACCCTAGGGTAGAATTGCTGCCTGCCATCCCATATGTATTCCACGCCAACGGATATAGGACGTACCTGCGTTCGCCGGCCTTATGGAGAATGTCACTGTTAGTAGACGGTATTATCCCAGGGTACATAACGCCTGCAATATCGCCATTTTGGTATTGGACAAAAACCACAAAAAAGTTGCTAGAGGTCTGCTCACCAACATCGAGAGTAAATCTCAAGCGGAACCCATCCCCCGGTACATAGAAGGGAGCGGTATCCTCATATCCGAGGCCGTACCAATCCGGCAAGGGAGTGAGGACATCGTCTCCAGAGTCAGTGAAGGTAGTGATAGACTGATGCCACTCCTTGACAGTCAATTCGCCAGAGGGACCCTCTGGACCCTCTGGTCCTACTGCTCCCTGAACACCCTGTATCCCCTTGCACGCCCTGTGGCCCTTGTTCACCTTTTGCACCTGCACAAGCAGTACCTATAATTGCACCTGCAAGTAGAAGCAACACCACCCCGATAGCCATCAGTCTGAAGAACCGCATTTTTCTCCTCCTGATTGAGATACCTCCCTGAATGTACAAGGTGTGGAGGTCAACATCAAGCGCCCTGCAGAACTTCAGGCTGTCTGTCAGGTTATCCCATCAAACAGTTCGGTTCTGTTCGGAATAGGTTGATGGGGCTGCCAAGTCTCGAATGTTCTACGGCTTTCACCAACGTCAACCAGACAGAAGCTGCGCACACGATGAAACGATAGTGAGGATGCTGGTGGACTGTGATTGAGACGGCAGACCTACAGTGACCAGACTGAAGCTTGCAACCAGACATAAATCAAAACCCTTGACATCTGCGAACTCACTATAGTACGTTCTCAAAAGGTTTCCCAGACGATAGCCACTTATAGGCCAGGCTTCTGCATATCTAGTGCCCTAGCGGGGCAAGACTACTCATAAGGGGGTTGAGTCCTCCGGAGTGGGGGACTGAGTATAGCAAGCCGTTCCTATAACTACTTTACGTTATGGCATGAGCCGCTCTCATTGTTGTTGGGCGCGGGCTTTAGGGGGTGATAGCGAAGAAAGGATTGAATTTATCGAACAATGACTAGTAGGAATGAATTCAACTGGATAGGAGGATAAGGTGGTGAAGTTTACTCCAATCACTAGGGGAATTGTGGCTGCAGTGCTAGCCGTTGGGGCGATCAGTGGCACTTTTGCGGCTGGTTATAACCCTACGCAGATTTCCTCAGATCCAAGACGGATCCCAGATCCTCTGGGGAATCGGGGGGATATCTCTACACCTCTTGTATCTACACAGGATGCATCCACCGGCAGCAGTTACATGCTTGTTGATAACAGGGGCGGTAACTGGGCCGACGCTGAGAAACAGCCTGGTCGTGACGATACCCAAATGTGCTGGGCTGCCACCGCGTCGAACATGCTAGAGTGGACAGGATGGGGATTCGCCCCTGGACGTACGTTTGACAGCACAGACGATATGTTCCGCGAATATCAGGACCACTGGGCCGATTCTGGTAGCTGGCCAAGTTACGCACTGGGCTGGTGGTTTGATGGCTCAATCCCCTCCAGTGGGACAGTTGATGTGCCAGGCAGTGGTGACTTCTGGCCATCATATAACTTTGATGACTATTTCGAGGAGTACTGGGCGGGACCGGATACGCTGCAGCACATAGACGAATATCTGCATAATGGATGGGCTGTCGGACTGGCGATATCCCCAGGAACCGGCCCCAATCATCTTATCACCTGCTGGGGCTTCAATTATGATCCCAGTGTTGACAAATCGGCCCATCCAGAAAACTACTACAAGGGTATTTGGGTAACTGACTCCGACGACGACAAGTATCAATCTGGGGCTCCAGATTGGCTTCAGTACTACAGCGTGTCATATCACAACATTGATAATGCTTGGTGGATGGACAATTATTACGGCGGGTACCACATTTTTGGCGTGGATGGGTTGAAACCCTTCGATGATGACACTAGGCCTGTAGCCAATGCTGGTGGTTCCTACGTTGGTACTGCAGGCCAACCCATCAGTTTTAGTGGTGCTGCTTCCACCGACGCTGACCGCGATGCCCTTCAGTACCGCTGGGACTTCAACAACGACCGTGCCTGGGATACCGCCTGGTCATTAAGCCCGACGGCCAGTTTTACCTGGTGTGATCGGTACAGCGGGACCGTTGTCCTGGAAGTCTCTGACGGCCAGCTGAGGGATGTTCATACGGCTACAGTCACGGTGAATTTTCCGGTCCAAACCCTCAATGCTGTCTGGGGCAGTTCGGCCAGCGACGTCTATGCCGTGGGGAATGGAGGCACCATCCTGCACTACAACGGGACTAGCTGGTCGGCTCAGGTCAGCGGCACCACCAACGACCTCCTTGGCGTCTGGGGCTACCGGTATTCGTTAATACCTATGATTACTGTTGAAGAGGTCTACGCCGTGGGGAGTAACGGAACCGTCCTAGTATCCAGATCCAGTAACGGGTTTCGGTGGACGGCTCAAAGTGGCACAGACGTCGGCACAGACCTCCGGGCTGTCTGGGGCATTCTCACCTTGGTTCCTTGGCCAACTAAACACTATTCGGTCGACGTCTATGCCGTGGGGTTGCAGCGCAACGTCGATGGCCCGTGGTATTACACCATCCTGCACTCCAATGGGAGTAGTTGGTCGGCTCAGAACCCCCCCGGTAGCCAGCTTCAGGGGAGGAACCTTGACGAAGGCCTCTGGGGTGTCTGGGGCAGCTCGACCAACGACATCTATGCCGTGGGGTATGAGCATGGGCAGCCGGAGATCATCCTGCACTCCAGCGACGGCACTTCGTGGACTTCTTGCTCCAGCAGCACCGTCGCCTGGCTCTACGATGTCTGGGGCAGTTCGGACAGCGACGTCTATGCCGTGGGGTCTTCGGGCACCATCCTGCACTCCACTGACGGCGGGAATAGTTGGTCTAGGGTTCAGAACAGCGGCACCACTCAGTGGCTCTATGGTGTCTGGGGCAGGTCGGCCAGCGACATCTATGCCGTGGGGGGGCAGGGCACCATTGTGCACTACGACGGGACTAGCTGGTCGGCTATGGCCAGCAGCGGCACCACTCAGTGGCTCTATGGTGTCTGGGGCACCTTCGCCCGCGTCTTTGTTGTGGGAACAACTGGCACCATCAGGCTCTATCACATTCTTTTGGCAGCCCAATGCGACATCAATGTGGACCAAAAGATCAACTACAGAGACCTGGCCATACTCGGAGCCCACTACAGAGAGGCACCAGCTCCGCCGTATCCGGCGTGGGATATCAACCAGGATGGGAAGGCAGACTTTAGGGACTTGGCCATGCTGGGAGCCCACTATGGAGAGTCCTACTAGGCATAAAGCTTGACCGACTTTGTGCAGATGGGAGTGGCCATGTCAACAGCGCGGGAGTCAACCGCAAACATGGGCAAGGGGGTGGACACCTCTGCCCACCCCTTCTCTTGTTGCCAGACTGGACTGTCACCGGTTCCTCTGGTCGGATCGACATCTGGCCTCGCAGCGATCCCGCCCGGCGGGGGCTACCTCAAGCCGCAAAGACAGCCAAGGAACGATACTTGCTCCTTTTCTGAAGAGCCCAAAGGTGCTAGGTTTCTCTTCCGCATCAGAGGCATCTGGAGTTCAGGGTATCCCTCCCTTTGTATCCAAGCTGAAATTGGCGGGCTCCATGTGATAAGACAGTTCGCCCCATCGCCGGATTGGGCGCGATGGAGTAACGTGATTGCACTAGGGGGTGGCATCTAGGTATTCGTCGGGTGATTGTTGATTTCGATATTTCTGCCTCAACCCAAGATTGGCACAGATAGCGTATTCAATGAGACAAATGGCGGCAGATGTAAGGTGCTAGGAGGCATGACCTCTGAGGCAATACAGCGTAGCGAGAAAGGAAAGAAACAATGGAAACAATGAAGAGACTCGGTTCAGTGGTTCTGGGCGTGTTGTTGTGTGTGGCGCTTGTGATTCCAATGGCAGGTTTGGCCTACGCCAGCGCCGATGCCACGGTCGTAGTGAGTCCAGCAACGCAGAATGTAGCCCCGGGAGCGACTTTCAGCGTTGACATCCTGGTTGATCCGTCTAGTTATGGGGTGTCTGGCGGGGAGGTGGACGTCGCCTTCAATCCCTCGGCCATGTCGGCGGCCGACATAGTGTTCGGGGATTTGTTCGGGGCGAGCCCCCTGGTGGGGAGCAAGAAGATAGACAACACCTTGGGGACGATACAGTATGCCTTGGCTAGAGATGGGACAACCACTGTTCCGACAGCAGCCGGCAAGTTCGCCACCATAACGTTCACGGCAGGGAGCACAGCCGGGAACTATGCCATTGACATCACCTTCATCGGTCTGGCTGACGATAGCTTCAATGACATAACGGGCGTAGCCATCACGGATGGCAGTGTGACAGTTTGGCAGCCAGGTCCTACTGATGCCACCCTGAGCAATCTCACTATCAGTGCCGGCACGCTCACTCCGGCCTTTGCTTCCGGCAATACCGGCTACACTGATGGTGTAGCCAACAGCGTGAACTCCGTCACCGTCACCCCCACGGCCAATGAAAGCCACGCTACTATTACGGTCAACGGCGTTGCGGTGGCTAGCGGCAGTGCGTCTGGGGCCATTGCTCTGAACGTGGGTGACAACACCATCACCATTGTGGTCACCGCGCAGGACGGGACTACTAGCGACACCTATACCGTGACCGTGACCAGGGCAGCAACGCCAACGTCGACACCCACCGTGACCACCAGCGCTGCCATGCCTGTGGCCAGCAGCTCGGCCACTCTGAACGGAGACCTTGCCGCGCTGGGCACCGCGGGCAGTGTCAGCGTGTCCTTCGAGTGGGGCACTACTACCAGCTATGGCTCTGAAACCACGTCACAATCGATATCGGCGATAGGCACGTTCGACGCCAAACTGACGGGCCTCAGCGCCAATACTACGTACCATTTTCGGGCCAAGGCGGTAGGTGACGGTGCCGCTGTCTACGGCGACGACATGACCTTCACTACTACTGCGCCGTCTGGCGGCGGAATGCCAACTCGGGCTTGGGTGTATATCGGCATTGTAGCGATCGCAGTCGTGGGCGGTGCGGTTTTCTTCATTAGTAGAAGACCGGCGAAGAAGTAGCGACCAGAGGCCATCGGAACTCGATCAGGGTGGGCATCGCCGCCCACCCTTCCTGTCGCATGACTGAACTGCGATCAGTTCTTGCGGTTAGATTAACGTCTGGCGAGTGCTACCTCAAACCGCAGTGGGAAGTGGCGATTGTGTCTAGGACTCCAGGCTGGTCTCACCTCCCCCTTCAGCCCCAGATGGTCCCATGGAGCGTCTGTGAGGGTCTGGGATACTCCTAGATACCTCTCTGTGGTCTGGATCCTAGAATGCCCGAGACTCATCTGAATCTGGTCAAGTACGGCATTCCCTTTGTGTGCTAGTTTGGCGAAGGTTCTCCGTAGGTCGTGCGCTGCTATCCCCCCTGGAGCATAGGCAGTGACCACATCTGCTATTGCCTGATCGGTGAGGCTATCCCCGGTCACCCTGCCCCCCTTGTTCACTGGCCTGAAGATGCGGCCATTATCTATCTGAGCCATTGACGCCCATAGATCAACGGCATTCTTGGTCCAGGCCGGCATGGGTATGGTGCGCTTCCTGTTCCGCTTCCCTACCATGTCCACGATCACCCATCGGGATTCACGCATCTGGACGTGCTCAAAGGTAAGATTTGCCGCCTCGCTGCGTCGGAGTCCACACCCTATGAGAACAGACAAGATTGATCTGTCCCGGGTACTCTTCAAGGTGCTGCAGTTCGGTGAGTCCAGCAATTCCTGCGCTTGCTGCTTGGTCAGCCAGTTGCCGGTCCTGATGCCTTCGGAACGCATACCCTTAATGTTTTTGATACCGTTGGCAACCTCCAGAGGGATATGCCCAAGGTCTACTCTTCATTTACCAGCTTCCGAATGGCAGATAGTCTCTGGTTGATGTTCTGCGCTGACTTCCCCTGGTCCCTTAGTTCGGCGACATATCTCTGCACCACGGCCTTATGCAGCACCATCTGGCCGGTGTTGCGATACCATAGAACGAAGTCATGCAGAGCTCGTCTATACGCGATCCTGCTGGCAGGACTATCCAGTGAGTCCAGCACCACCATTGAATCCAGAGCCAGGTCCGCAATCAGCCTTGTCTCTCTTGGTTCGGCGACTACCATCAAAGCAGTTTCCATGTCTCCCCTCCTATCGGCGGCGCTAATCTGTCGTTATTTGTAGTCATTTCGGTGCCCTTTTTCCGTTGATAATTGGACAACTTTCGCTCCCCTGGCCGTTCGGGATGCCACATCGCAAAGCGTAGTATAATAACTTATAATGACGGTCAAGATGCCTCAATGCGGAGGCTCAATACGAGTTGGAGACATCTATCGTTAGAAAAATGGAGGAGGGCGAATATTGAGCAAGAAGACAATAAGAGACATTGATGTGCGTGGCAAGAAGATATTAGTCAGAGTGGATTTCAATGTACCTCTGGATCCTCAGAGCGGAGCCATTGCTGACGACACCCGTATCCGTGAGTCAATACCTACCATAAAATACCTCCTTGATAACAAAGCTAAGGTCATCCTCTGTTCCCATTTGGGACGCCCCAGGGGCCCCGAGAAAGAGTCGAGCCTGGCCCCGATAGCACAACGCCTCTCTCAAATGCTCGGGCAAGAGGTGAAAATGGCCTCCGACTGCGTCGGGCCGGAGGTTGAACAGCTCGTCACTGATATGAAGCAGGGTGAGCTTCTTATGCTGGAAAACCTTCGGTTCCATCCTGAAGAGGAGAAAAACGACCCCGCCTTCGCCAAATCCCTGTCTCGACTGGCAGAAGTATTTGTTAACGATGCCTTCGGTACTGCCCATCGGGCTCATGCTTCCACCGTGGGAGTAACCCAATATCTTCCTTCAGTAGCCGGCTTCCTTGTTGAAAGAGAGCTTGAAATTATGGGTAAAGCCTTGAACAACCCAGAGCGCCCCTTTGCGGCTATTATCGGCGGCGCGAAGATAAGCGACAAGATAGGCGTACTGGAGAATATACTCGATAAGGTCGATTCCCTGTTCATTGCCGGCGGTATGGGCTCTACTTTCCTGAAGTCCTTGAAATACGACATGGGGCAATCCCTGGTAGAAAATGAGAAGATCGGAATTGCCCGACAATTGATGGACAAAGCTGCAGCAAAAGGAGTCCACCTGCTTCTCCCCTCGGATGTAATTGTGGCCAATAAGTTCGACGCCCAGGCCAACTCCAAGGTAGTCCCCATAAGTAACGTGCCTGCCGGCTGGTACGTCATGGATATCGGCCCGCGGACAATCGAGCTTTTCGAAGCCAAACTGCGCAAGTGTAAAACGATCATCTGGAATGGCCCCGTCGGCGTGTTTGAATTCCCTCAATTCAGAAAGGGTACCCAGGCCGTTGCCACAGTTCTTGCCAGTCTCAATGCGACCACAATTATAGGTGGCGGCTCCACTGCCGAAGCAGTCCAGGAACTGGGCTTGGTTCATAAAATGACCCACGTTTCCACTGGTGGAGGCGCTTCCCTCACGTTTCTTGAAGGGAAGCCCTTGCCAGCGATAGCTGCTCTGCTGGATAAGCAAGAATGACCATCTTATCACAGCTCAGCCAGCTTTCCATTACGTCTACTGCCAAGATAGTCCTCGTGATCATGGATGGTCTGGGGGGACTTCCTCATCCCGAGACTCACAAAACCGAATTGGAGACTGCTCAAACACCAAACCTCGACCGACTGGCAAAAGAAGGCATCTGCGGCCTCACTGAGCCCGTCAGCCCCGGCCTGACCCCCGGCAGCGGACCGGGACACCTTGCTCTCTTTGGATACGATCCCTTCATATTCACCATCGGAAGGGGCATGCTGGAAGCGCTGGGGATAGATTTCCCCCTCCAGCCAGGCGACATAGCAGCAAGAGGAAATTTCTGCACCATTGATGATAAGGGTCTCATTGTGGACCGCCGCGCTGGCCGCATCTCGACCGAAGAATGCAGTAGATTATGTCAACAATTAAGCGGGATCAAGATGCCTGGAATACAACCATTGGTTGCGCCGGCGGAAGAACATCGTTTCCTGCTGGTTTTGCGAGGCGAAAACCTCCATCCTGAGCTCAGTGACTCTGACCCACAGCAGCTTGGTCTGGCTCCAAAGCAAATCCTTCCCCTTAACCCTGAGGCTACTCAAACTGCCACCCTGGCTAACGGGTGGATCACCAAAGCAAAAGCCATCCTGGCAGGTTCCCATCCGGCCAACATGGTCTTGCTGCGCGGCTTTTCAAAGTTGCCTCACTTCCCTTCTATGGGTGAACTCTACAAGCTGAAACCCTTAGCTATTGCCACTTATCCAATGTATCGAGGGCTGGCTAAGCTGGTTGGGATGAAGGTAGTAGACAGTGGCCATTCCATAGAAGACGAGTTCATTGCCCTCGCCAGTCACTATGCCCAATACGACTTTGTTTTTCTTCACATCAAACAGACCGACAGCGCCGGTGAAGACGGTGACTTCATGAGGAAGGTCCGCGTTATAGAAGAGGTCGATGCAGCCCTGCCTCGCCTGATCAAACTCCAACCCGAAGTAATCATCGTCACCGGCGACCACTCCACCCCCGCAGTACTGAAGGCTCATAGCTGGCATCCTGTACCCTTCCTTCTTTATTCGCAGTTCTGTAGACCAGATGAAGTAACTGAATTCTCCGAACGAGCTTGCTCCAGGGGTTCACTGGGTAGATTTCCTGCTTTGCAGGTAATGCCCCTGGCCTTAGCTAACGCACGGAGATTAAACAAATTCGGTGCCTGAGGAGCGAAGATATATGCGTCTACCAATAATCGCTGGCAACTGGAAAATGAATACCACCGTCGACCAGGCTGTTTCACTTGTTCAAGATATGCTCAGCAAATTAGATAAGATAGATGGAGTAGAGAAGGTCATCTGCCCTCCCTTTGTCTCGCTTACCACCGTCAAGAAGCTTTTAGCTGGCTCCTCTGTCAAACTGGGAGCGCAGAACCTGTATTTTGAGGAGAAAGGAGCCTACACCGGCGAGATTTCCCCCCTGATGCTGGCTGGTCTGTGCGACTACGTCATCCTGGGTCACTCAGAGAGGCGCCAATATTTCGCGGAGACCGATGAGACAGTCAACCGGAAGGTCAAAGCAGCCATCAAGGCCGGACTCAGGCCTATTCTCTGCGTTGGCGAAACCTTAGCGCAAAATGAGGCAGGCAAAACGGAGGAGGTAGTAACCAGACAGGTTAAAGGGGCTCTGGCTGAGATTGATTCCCCGCATCACCTTGTCATGGCTTACGAACCGATCTGGGCTATTGGCACGGGCAAGGCAGCTACAGGCAAACAAGCTAACCTGACCATCGGCCTTATCCGCCATGTTCTTTCCCGGCTATATGGTGATCCGGTGGCTCAGTCTATACGCATTCAATATGGCGGCAGCGTCACCGGCGCTAACATCGCCGAGTTTATCTCACAGTCAGAGATCGATGGGGCTCTGGTAGGAGGAGCCAGCCTGAAAGCCGCGGAATTCATCAGCATTGTAGAACAAAGTGCTGCAGCCAAGCGAGGATGAAGCCTGTCATTGCCATCGTTGGTCCCACCGGCATAGGCAAGAGCAAACTGGGCCTTCTTCTGGCCCGGACCTTCAATGCTGACATTGTCAATGCTGACAGCCGTCAGGTCTATCGCTATATGGACATCGGCACTGCCAAGCCGAGTCCTGAGGAACAACGTACTGTACCACACCATCTCATTGATATAATCAACCCCGACGACAACTTCAGTCTCGCCCTGTACCAATCGTTGGCTTACAGCAGCATCAAAGACATCGTGCAGCATGACAGGCTGCCACTAATGGTTGGGGGCAGCGGTCTTTACATATGGTCAGTTCTTGAAGGCTGGGATATCCCCAAAGCCCCTCCCAACCCCAACTTCAGGCGTCAGATGGAGGAAAGAGCATCCGTAGAAGGCATCGAGGCGCTCTACCGCCAGCTTCAAAGCATCGATCCTGTCACCGCCATGAAGACAGATCCCCGCAACCTGCGCCGGGTGATCAGGGCTCTCGAGGTCTACGAAACAACCCGTAAATCCCCTTCGGAACTTCAAGGCAAAAGACCACCGCCGTTTGATATACTTATCATCGGGCTAACCACCCAAAGAGAGACGCTGTACAAGATGATTGACCGCCGGGTGGATGATATGATAAAGCAAGGGCTGGTGGAAGAAGTGAAAGGTCTGTTGAAGAGGGGTTACGGATTTGACTTATCGGCTATGTCCAGTGTAGGTTACAAGGAAATTGGCCAGGTCCTCCGGGGGGAATTGGATATGCTCACCGCCATCCAGAAGATAAAGTTTCAAACTCATCGTTTTGCCCGTCACCAGTACGCCTGGTTCCGTCTGCCCGATCCCCGAATTCACTGGTTCGACATACAGGATGACCTTGAGAGGAACGTCCTCCACTTCATCAGGGAAAAAGTGACAATGCCATGAACAAGAGAGCCATCACAACAATCGTCATCCTCCTTGTTCTAGCCTCCCTTGTCCTGACAGCTTGCCGCCAGGCCTCTCCAGAGGCTATCAACCTCAATGGGTTCAACGTCATCCTCAGCAAACCCAATGTCGAATTCCCCGACTCTATCACCTTTGACATCGATGTAGCAGCTAAAGCAGATATTTCCAGGATAACCTTTCAGTATCAGGTACAAAAATTGAGCGTGTTCCCGGTTACCAGCGTTGCCTTTCCACCATTTACATCAACGTCCAGAGTGAAAACGAGCTGGAAATGGGATATGACTCAAACCGGTGGATTGCCTCCCGGCACCGACCTGACCTACTGGTGGGCAATCGAAGATGCCGAGGGAAACACTGCTCAAACCCCTGTAAGCACCCTCAGCTTCGATGACCAGCGCCACTCGTGGCAAAGCTCATCCGAGAACGGGATAACCCTGCTCTGGTATCAAGGTAACGATTCCTTTGTGCAACAACTGATGACTGCAGCTAAAGGAGCGCTGGATAGACTGGCTGAAGATACCGGCGCTCGGCCAGAAGACAAGGTCAGCATATATATCTATGCCAGCACCCAGGATCTGCAGGATGCTATGCTTTATCCCAACGAATGGACGGGGGGGGTCGCTTATAGCGAATACCACACTATAGCCATCGGCATCTCTCCGGACAACCTGGACTGGGGGAAAGGGGCCATGGCTCATGAACTGGCTCACCTCGTAGTCCATCAGGTTACCTTCAGTGGCTACGGTATTGAACTGCCCACCTGGCTCGACGAAGGGCTCGCTATGTATGCCGAAGGTAGTCTAGTCTCTGATATGGCAAGCGTATTGAAGAGTGCCATCACTCAAAACAAGCTCATCTCAGCCAGGAGTCTCTGCAGTCCTTTCCCTGCCGAGGCCGATGCAGCTATCCTGGCTTATGCCGAAAGCTACAGCCTGGTCAAATATCTCCTTGAACAACACGGCGGCCAAGCCAAAATGCTGGAACTGCTGAACGCCTTCAAGCAAGGTAGTGGTTATAACGAATCCCTGGATCGCGTATATGGCCTTGATATTGACAAACTGAATGACCTGTGGAGCACGTATATCAGACTGCACCCTGTCGTCACTTGAGGAAATAGCGAATGCATAAGTCTACTCGGCGGTCAATCCTGCTGATACTGATTGCTTTCCTCTGTCTCAGTAGCGGCTGTGTTTCGCTGACACAGATTCAGTCTCAGCCTGTCTCCATCCCTCAGACCGATACTCTAACCCTTTATGACGCCAGTCCTCTGACACTCGACCCGGCAATCTCACAGGACACAGGTTCGCACACCTACATCATGCAGATCTTCAGCGGGCTGGTATCCCTCGACCAGGATATGAAGGTAGTGCCGGACATAGCCGAAAGGTGGGAGACAGAGACCACCGCCAATGGCACCACCTACACCTTCTACCTCCGTCAAGATGTGAAGTTTCACGACGGCCGGGAGGTCACCGCTGCAGACTTCAAGTATTCCTGGGAGAGGGCCTGCCGCCCCGGGACCGGGTCTCCCACTGCCATTACCTACCTCAATGACATCGTCGGTGTAAAAGAGATGCTGGCCGGCACCGCAGACAAAATTGAGGGCGTTCAGGTTGTTGACGACTACACTCTTCGAGTCACCATTGACCAGCCCAAGGCCTATTTCCTGGCTAAATTGACCTACCCTGTGGCCTTTGTAGTAGACAAGGCTAATGTAGAATCAGGCCAGGAGTGGTGGCGCAAACCCAACGGCACAGGGCCTTTCAAACTTGAAGGCTGGACACAAGGCGAACTCCTGCTCCTGGAGCGTAATGATCTCTACTATCGGGACAAAGCCAGGGTAGGTCATGTTGCCTTCCTGCTCTCGGGATCATCTATGCAGATGTATGAGAATGGCGAAATCGACGTGACTGGGGTCTACCTGTCGGACCTGGAACGTGTTATGGATGAGGCCAATACCTTGCATGAAGAACTGACGGTGTTTCCGGAACTGAGCCTGACCTACATCGGGTTCGATACGACGAAGCCCCCCTTCGATAATCCAAAGGTACGCCAAGCCTTCTGCTCCGCTGTGGACAAGGCAAGAGTAGTAAGCCAGGTGCTCAAGGACTCGGTAAGCCCGGCATACGGGATTTTGCCCCCTGGCATGCCTGGTTATGATGAGCATTTTGAGGGGCTGAGCTACGATTTGGAAAAGGCAAAAAGCCTGCTGGTAGAGGCAGGGTACGGTAATGGCACTGACCTGCCTGTAATCATCTTTAATGTTCCCGGTGAGGGCGGCTATGTCTCAACCTCACTCACCGCTATCTTGTACGAGTGGGAGCAGAACCTGGGCGTAGAAATACAGATCAGACAGCTGGAATCCAACGCCTACTACTACCGCCTCGATGAGGAGAAGGATGAAGCCTTTTTCTTCGGCTGGGTGGCCGACTACGCCGACCCCCAGAACTTTTTAGAGATACTCTTCCGTACCGGGACTGCCAACAACATGGGCCAATACAGTAACCCCGGGGTTGACAGCCTGCTGGAACAGGCAGCGATAGAGCAGGACAGCAACAAGCGCCTTGATCTATACAAACAGGCCGAAGAGAAGATGGTCAGCGATGCTGCCTGCCTGCCCCTCTGGTTCGGCAAAAACTACGTACTGGTCAAACCGTATGTAACAGGCTACAGTCTCAGCCCGCTCGGTATTCCCCTGCTCGTCAATGTGTCAGTTGACAAATAGGGCAGCCTGCCGGAGCGCGCCATAGAGATTGGGGGCTGCACCTGCAGAGGAACTTTGCTGCTGGCGGAGGGGGTGGGATTCGAACCCACGCTCACCATAAGGCGAGAACGGTTTTCAAGACCGTCTCCATAAACCGCTCGGACACCCCTCCCCTTCGGTTATGTATGATAGCATAACCATCTCCTATGTATCTAGTGTCATGACAGGCGTTCAAGTGACAATAACATCTCATCTGGGGATTTGGTCCATTGAAACCGCTTGCCTTCCCGATTGAACTTCTCGACAAAAGCCAGAAGCCTGGCCACCAGGTCTGACTTAGAGGGAAAGATGCCGCGGGCCACCACTTTGGTTTGCACCAGGCTGAAGAAAAGCTCCACCAGGTTGAGCCACGAAGAATAAGTGGGCACGAAATGGAAGAAGACCTGATGATGGGACTCCATCCATAGCTGGACCTTCTTGGATTTGTGGCTGCTCACGTTGTGCAGCACCACGTGGATGGTCTCCTGTCGATAGTGCTTGACCACCCCATTCAAGAACCGCAGGAAGTCTTCCGAGCGATGTCGGTCCTGGCATCTGGCCTGCACCTGGGCAGCAGCCACCTCCAGGGCGGCAAATAGTTGAGTGGTGCCGTTGCGCTTGTCCTTCCCTGAGGAAGGATGGGTGCGCCGCGCTATCTGGTCTGGGCGCCTGAGCAAGGCAGGCTGTGTTCGGTCCAAGGCCTGAACCTGTGTCTTCTCGTCCACGCACAGGACCACCGCATTCTCTGGGGGAGCGGCATAAAGCCCAATCACATCCATCAGCTTCACTCGAAACTCCGGGTCGTTGGAGCGGGTGAAGGTACCCAACCGGTGGGGGCGCAGGTACGCCTCCCGCAATATCGCCCTCACAGTCTCACGGCCCACACCTGTGGCTTTGGCCAGGGTGCGAATACTCCAATGCGTCTCGCCTTCCGGAACCCCCGTGCACGCTATCTCCACTACCCTGCGCCGGTCTTCCGCTGTGTATTTGATAGGCGTCCGCTTCTTGGCACGGTTCCTGAGCCCCGCCATGCGCTCCAGCGCGAAGCGATTACGCCATAACGCCACACTGTGGGATGATAGGCCAACCTCCTCGGCAATTGCCTTGTTCTCCTTCCCTGCGGACGCCAGGAGCACGACCCGTGCCCTCATCACCTCACGCTGGGTGGCTGTGCGAGCCTTCAGTCTACGCTCAAGCAAGTTACGCTCCCGGGCAGTCAACAGAATGGCAACAGCTCGTTTGCTCATGCCACACAGCATAGCAGACTCACGGCCTTATGGCAAGGCAATCGCCTGTCAGAACACTAGTCTGCATAGACACACCGCGCCCCGTACGGTGATATCTTTCATGATTCAACGGGCCATCGTTCAGGCACCTTGTTAAATGAGTTGACACGGTCTTCATTGTCGATTGGAGTTTGACTGGTAACGCTTCTTGCAATCCTGAACGAAGCGAGGATTCTGGGGAACTGTCTGCCATAGTCTGGTAGGGATAACTGAGCACCGTGATTACTTAGCAGTGTCAATCAAACGATAGCCCATACTCCCTAATCCCAGTCTCTCGGCCACTCTCAGTTGCACCAGACTATCTACGTTATGCAGCCTGCCCATCTTATCGGGTGGTCTCAGAGACATAAGAGTATGGGACAGAGGGACCTCATCTATCAGGTCCAGGGAGGCCTTGTCTATACTTATTGGGTCTAAGGAGGCGAGTATACCTATATCTGAAATCAGTGCTTTACCTGCAGGTACAGCACAATCACAGCATGGGGTGACATCCTGGATAAAGTTCAGAAAGCCTATTCTACCCCTGAATCTGCGCATTACAGCCGAAGCAGCATGGGCCAGATATACCTGGAACCTCTCCTTGTTAGTCCGCTCCCAGAAGAAAGCGCCCGAATCGCATCCAAAAAGGCAGGTGCTACAGTAGATGCACTTCCCAGGGTCTCGCCTTGGCTTACCTTCATGCATGTTCAAGGCTTCCGATGGACACACGGCGATGCAAGCCTCACATCCACCACACTTGGACTCGTCAAACAAGACAGGATTTACCCTGTGCTGATCTTTCTTCGCCTCCTTAGTAACACAGCCCATGCCAAGATTCTTCACTGCTGCACCAAAGCCAGTGATCATATGACCTTTCGCATGAGACAAGACCAGCAGGAAATCAGCATCATAAATCTTAGCCGCTATCTTAACTTCTCTTAATTCACAGCCTTCAATAGCATCACCCACTGAAGCAGGAATACCATCGTACCCATCGCTATCGGCTATGACTATGGGTGCCCCAACGCTTTCCTCAACGTAGCCGTTAGACGCTGCCGTTGACAGGTATTTCCTTTTGTTATCTCTCCCTCCGGGGTAAAGAGCTACAGTATCGGTCACAAATGGCTTTCCGCCTTTCTTCTTCACCAGGTCCACCACCTTCCGCACGAAGATCGGCCTGATGTAGCTTACATTCCCCAGCTCTCCCATGTGCAGCTTTATGGCTACCGAGCTACCTCCTGGAATATGTTCAATAACCCCTGATTCCCTGCAGAGGTCTTTCATTCCCGATAGAATGCTCTTCCCCCTGGCATAATCAAAAAAGAATACCTCTGACATTCCTCACTCCTCAGAAGTACTCAGCCCTTTCCAGGCCTCCTGAACTTCAGCATAGACCTGGCTGATAGGCACGTTGTGCATTTTCGCTGCCTTCATGCAGTCCTCATACTCCGGAACCATGCTGATTGCAGCGTCACCTCTATGAGCCACCTTCACCCGAATCTCGCCATACCTGGTCTTGATAAGTCTGGAGTAACGGGGCAAAGATAGACGCCGCGTTTCGCTCACCCTCACTCCTAAAGTAGTGCTCTCTGCGAAGATAACTTCGAGCTGCTTCTCAACACCCCCGCCAGCAGCCACCACCGAGAGCATTGTTCCCGGGCGGTTCTTTTTCATCTGCACTGGAGTGAGGAACACGTCCAGAGCCCCAGTCTGCATAAGCCTCTCCATAATGTGATCATAGAACTGCGGATTCATATCATCGATATTCGTCTCCAGCACCGTAACCAGCTCAACCATGTAATCCTCAACTTGCTCTGTAGTCTGTCCAACAAAGATGCGCAGAACATTAGGCACATCCAAATCCATTTTGCCAGCCCCGTAGCCCACCCCTTCTACTCTCAGGGCAGGCATAGCACCAAAATCGGTGGCTATGCCAGTGATTATCGCCGCCCCGGTGGGTGTAGTCAGTTCGGCCTCCACATCACCGGCATATACTCGAACTCCCTTCACCAACTCAGCAGTGACAGGTGCTGGGACAGGCAGCCATCCGTGACTACATTGCACCATTCCCCTGCCCAAATTCAACGGTGAGCAGCTCACCCCCCCGATATCCATGATCTTCATCCCTACCAGACTGCCAATAACATCGATGATGGTATCAGTTGCACCTACTTCATACAGGTGGCCCGTATCCACATCACGGCCATGTACCTTAGCCTCTGCTGCCGCCAATCTGGCAAAGACCTGCTTGCCTGCTTTCTTAACCTCTTCATCTATGGAACTCCGCTCAATGATATTAAAGAGATCATCAAGTGTCCTTGGCTGGTCATCACCCTGAGTAACTACATCCACATACGTAGCCGTGATTCCTCGTTTATTCACCCTTGCAGCATCTATATGGTATCCCCCCAGAGGTAAGCAGCTCAGCCTCGCTCTCAACTCCTCGATATCCAGCCCCAGGTCTATTAATGCGCCCAGGATCATATTCCCGCTGATACCCGAAAAACAGTCAAAGTAGGCTGCTTTCATCGCCCTTTCTTCCTCCGCCAATTGATAATACTGGCCATATATCCTGCCCCAAACCCGTTGTCAATATTGACCACAGCCACCCCGGGAGCACAGGTATTTAGCATACCCAGAAGCGCAGCCAGGCCCTGGAAGCTTGCTCCATACCCAACACTGGTAGGGACAGCAATGACTGGCTTATCCACCATACCTGAAACAATACTGGCCAGTGCCCCTTCCATGCCTGCTACAGCAATAATCACATTGGCCTTAAGAAGCTCCCTCTTGTGATCCAGTAGACGATGCAAGCCTGCCACCCCCACATCATAGAGCCGCTCAACGCGATTGCCCATAGCCTCAGCAGTGAAAGCTGCCTCCTCCGCCACCGGTATATCTGCTGTGCCCGCAGTGACTACTAAAATAAACTCCCCCCTTGAAGTGGCAACTTGCCCTCCTATTACAATCAAATTCGCCAACTGGTAATAGCAGGCTTCAGGCGCCAATTTTCGAACCGCCGCAAATATCTCAGGGTCAGCCTTGGTTGCCAGAATAGTACCTGTCACCGGCAAGAGGTGTTCTATAATCCCTGCCACCTGTTCCACAGTCTTCCCCAGGCAGAGGACTACCTCCGGAAAGCCTTTTCTGAGGGAACGATGGTGATCAAGTTTGGCAAAACCGATATCCTCGTAGGGCAAGAACCTGAGTTGATCCAGCGCCTCTTCTACGCCCAAGCTGCCAGACTTCACCTTTTTCAGTAACCGTCGTACCTGCTCAGCATTCATAGAGATAATCCTTCATTCATACTGCCGCTATGGTATCCAGCCAGGTCAAGGGTAATATAAACATAACCCAACTCACAGAAACGGTTCAGAATGCGCTGCCGGTTGAGTTCATTAAGCAAGACGCCCATATCCTGAGGTTCCACCTCGATCCTCGCAGTTTTGCCATAATGGCGAACACGTACCTGGCCGATACCCAGACTATGAAGGAAGGTCTCTGCCTCATCTATCATCGCCAAACCTTCCTTAGTAATAGAAGTGCCGTAGGGAAACCGCGAGGCCAGACAGGCAAGGGATGGCTTACTCCAATTAGGCAACCCTATCTCCCTTGACAGGAATCTTATCTCCTCCTTGGTGATCTGGGCTTCCTGAAGCGGATGCCGGACCCCTAACCCGGCAGCAGCGCGTGCACCAGGACGATGGTCACTCAGGTCATCATAGTTTGAACCGTCAACTACATTCTTCATCCCCTGCGCTGTGGCCAACTTCTTAAGCTCACCAAAAAGCTCCAGCTTGCAATAGTAGCACCGGTCAGGGGTATTGGTCACAAAGACAGGGCTCTCCAGCTCTTTGGTTTCAATAACAAGGTGCTTCACTGAAAGAGATTCAGCTATCTCCATCGCCTTGACCAGTTCCTGCGAAGGATGGATCGGGGAACTCGCTGTCACAGCCAGCACTTTCTCTCCCAGGACATCCTGACACAACTTGAGGAGAAGGGTGCTATCCACCCCACCTGAATATGCCACCACAACGCTTTCTAACTGCGACAACATCTCCTTCAAGTGACATAACTTTTCTTCAGTGGAAATCATAGTGGCGAGTTCCATTCTCATTGCTTTGCAGGATTATCTCGGATATGTGTACAGGGGATCGACTCTCTCCGAGATTATAAGTCAAAGCAGAGGGGTACACAAAAAGCGGCTTCGCGGGCACCGTACCCACAATAATAGACGAATCAGACCGGGTCAGGAGATGATTCTATGTCACAGACATAGGACAGGAAATATCAGATTCAAATCGGTGGTGAGATAAGCTCGCTTACAACAACAGCCTTGAATAGAAGGTGTCTAAATATCCAGATTCCTTACATTCTTGGCATGAGCTTGGATAAAGGCTTTGCGGGGAGGCACTTCTTCTCCCATCAGCATATGGAAGACCTCGTCTGCCTTAGCAGCATCCTCTACCTTGACCTGGAGCATTGTCCTGGTGCTGGGATTCATGGTAGTCTGCCACAGCTGCTCCGGGCTCATCTCTCCTAACCCCTTGTAGCGCTGTATATCCGTCTTCTTGTTCTTCAGCTTCTGAAGCAGATCATCCTTTTCCTTATCCGAATAGAGCCAGAATTGTTCCTTCCCAGCCTGAAGCCGATATAGTGGCGGCTGTGCAATGAACAAATGTCCCCTGCCAATCATATCCCCCATGTTTCGGAAGAAGAAGGTAAGCAAGAGGGTGCGTATATGTGAACCGTCTACATCAGCATCAGTCATGATGATTATCCGGTGGTACCTCAGCTTCGATAGATCAAGTTGGTCAGCTATCCCGGTGCCCAGGCTGGTGATCAAGGCACGTATCTCTTCATGTGCCAACATCTTGTCAAAGGAGGCCTTCTCTACATTCAGTATCTTGCCCTTGAGCGGCAGTATTGCCTGAAAGCGGCGGTCCCTCCCCTGTTTTGCTGAGCCACCGGCAGAATCCCCTTCCACCAGGAAGAGCTCACACTGAGATGCATCCCTCTCGGAACACTCAGCCAGCTTCCCGGGGAGGGTAAAACCATCAAATAGTCCTTTGCGGAGAACCAGATCCTTTGCGCGACGGGCAGCTTCTCTGGCTTTTGCCGCAGTAAAGCATTTCTCGATGATGGCCTTTGCTTCATTGGGATGCTGTTCAAGAAAGAAGGATAACTGTTCAGCAACTACCGATTCCACCTGGCTTCTTGTTTCAGGATTGCCCAGCTTACCCTTGGTCTGCCCCTCAAACTGAGGCTCGTTGAGTCTTACGCTAATAACAGCCGTCAACCCACCCCTGACATCTTCACCCTGCAGGCTGAACTCGTTATTCTTGTCAGACTTTATTTTGTGCAGGTAGTCATTGAGCACGCGAGTCAAAGCTGAGCGAAAACCGGTGAGATGGCTACCTCCATCAATAGTATTGGCGCAATTGGCAAAGGAGAGTATCAACTCGTTATAGCCATCGTTGTATTGCATGGCTACTTCCACCGAAGTACCTTCGATTTCCTTGCGTATATCAATAACACCAGGGTGAACCACTACTCTGTTCCTATTCAGATAACGAACAAGGCTGGCAATACCACCCTCAAAGAAGAACGCCGCCTCCTGACCTGTCACTTCATCCCGGAGACCTATCTCCACGTCGGGCTGCAGGTAGGCCAGCTCGCGCATACGCTGGGCGAGGAAGTCAAAATCATAATCCAGGCTGCTAAAGATCTGTTTGTCAGGGATAAAGGTAACAGTGCATCCACTGCCATCTGCCTCGCCATCAGGCCTCACTTTACCCTGGGGAATTCCACAAAGATATTCCTGGCAATAGCGCACACCACCGCGCTTGCTTTCAACCTTCATCCAAGAGGAAAGTGCATTCACCACCGATGCCCCTACCCCGTGCAGCCCGCTGGAGACCCTGTAGGTTTTTCCACCGAATTTTGCTCCGGCGTGGAGTATGGTCATGACGGTCTCCAGTGCAGAGGTGCCAGTGTCGGGGTGAATTTCCACCGGGATGCCCCGCCCGTTATCCTCCACCCTGACCTGCCCGCCCTCACAGAGCGTGACCTCCACCCGGTTACAGTAGCCCGCTATTGCCTCATCAATGCTGTTGTAGACGATCTCAAAAACCAGATGATGAAGCCCCCGCTGATCTGTGCTTCCAATGTACATCCCGGGGCGACGGCGAACCGCCTCCAACCCCTTCAGGACTTGAATGTCCTCAGCGGTGTAGTTGTTGTCGCCATTAAGAGGACGGGATTCTTGCATCCGTGCCTATATTATATCATGTCTCTTCATCTATTAGCTAGGGGTAAAAAGACACGATTTTTCTAGATTTTCCGCCCAATCTCACTCCCATCGCGTATTGCCTCCACGCCTCTTCGGGGCTTGAAGGCATCGCCAATCACATATACTTCTCCCACTGTTCCTCGAATCTCCGCCGAAAGCATATCCCCAGGCTTAACGCCACAAGCCAAAACTATTGTATCAAAGGCTTCCAATGTCTCCTCACTGCCATTCCGTGATACAACCACCCTGCCCTTAGGCTGGATCCCCTTGACCTTTGTAGATGTGAGCATCTGGATGCTCTGTGTTCTTATTCTGTTCATAAGATGCCACCGAACCGTTGCCCCCATGTCAGCCCCAACACGTTTCAGTTGCTCTACCACTACGACCTCTTTCCCCTTTTGTGCCAAAAATTCAGCCGTCTCTATCCCAGTCATACCTCCTCCAATCACCAACACCCGGCGACCAGCTTCTTGGCCTCGCAGAATATCCCAGGCGGTAGTTACTTCTTCACAATCAACCCCGGTTATGGCAGGCACAAGAGGCATCGCCCCAGTGGCCACAACCACTACGTCAGGCTTTAACCTTCCCACCATTTCCAAAGAAACCTTCTTGCCCACATTCCGCTCTACCCCCAGTTTTTCAAGCTGCCAAGACAGATAATCCAAAAGCTTTATATGATCCTGTTTATGCGGAGGTTTGCTTGCCAGTATCCACTGCCCGCCAGTCTCTTCGTCCTCTTCATACAAACTGACCTCATGCCCCCTCAGAGCAGCAACTCTGGCTGCCTCCAAACCTGCCAGACCACCACCTATCACCAACACCTTCTTGGAGCGAGAAGCAGGCACAATTCCCATCTCTCTTTCTCTGCCTGCTTCGGGATTAACCGTACAAGTTATCGGTTTTATGGCATTACCATCATCTATGCAGACATTGCAGGCAATGCATCTCCTGATTTCCCTGAACTCTCCTCTCAAAGCCTTGTTTGGCAGATCAGGGTCAGCCAGAAGACCCCTGGCTACAGCTATCAAATCAGCTTTCCCTGACACCAGCACTTCGTCCGCCACCCAGGGGTCGTCAAGCCGACCGGCAACTGCCACCGGAATCCTAACCACATCCTTGACCCCTTTCGACAGGTTGGCATTGCAGCCGCGCGGTTGATCATAGGGAGGCACGATAACAGGATACGAGCCGTATGCCCCCCCTGAAACACCTATAAGATCAGCACCCGCCACCTCCAGTAAGCAAGCAGTGCGCTGTGCCATGTCCAGTGTCACCCCACCAGGTATATAGTCAGAGCCATTTATCCTGCAACTGACGGGGAAGCCCCTGCCCAACCTTTCCTTGATAAGCCTTACGATATCAACCACAAATCGGGCCCTTCCCTCCACACTGCCACCATACTTGTCGCTCCGCTTATTAGTGTGGGGAGAAAGAAAGCTGCTTAACAAATAACCATGGCAGCCATGAAGCTCCACCAGATCAAAACCGGCATCCCTGGCCCGCCGGGCTGCCCCGGCAAATTTTTCTACCAGATCCTCAACCTCACTCGTGGTCAACTCTTTGGGTACCTCATCATACGGTGACAACGGAATTGGTGAAGGAGCCACTGGTTTGTAGCCCTTGATTTCTCCACCCTGTCTGCCAAGATGCATCAGTTGGATACCCATCAGAGCACCGTTAGAATGCACCAAGTCGGTTAATTCCTTCAGCCGAGGGATAACCTGATCATCATATATCCCTAGCTGGATAGGTGACGCCATGCTTATGTCAACAATTCCCGGCGTCAAGACTATGAGGGCAACGCCTCCCCTGGCACGAGCAGCATAGAAATCCTTCACCCTATCACTAACCCTGCCATCCACCGCCAATCGATCGATCATAGGTGGCATGATTATCCTGTTCTTCAGTCTGAGTCTTCCAACCTTGATAGGCGTAAACAGTTTCTGCAATACTCTATCAGAGGACCTTGCAAGGGAATCTGTCTTGTCAATCTTTCCTGCCATTCAGCTCCTACCGTGTCTTGCTTAACTCAATGAACCGTTCTTATGATGCACTTTCAAACCTGCAAAGCTACTTCAAAAAAAGCTGTCACCTTCCGGCCAACCTCCGCTTCATATCCCCCCCAGAAATGATCGGCTCCAGCAATGACCTCACACTGGCTCAGTCCAGGTAATCCTGCAGTCAAACGCTCTACCTTGTGAGATGAAATAAAACCATCCTCGCTGCCACAGAGAAAGAGTTTAGGAACTGCATAACTCTTCAACTGTTCCCACTCTGCGTCCATTAAGAAGGGGGACACCAGTGCTAAGGCTCGCACTCTCTGCTGTCGCAACGCTACCGGGAGCGCTACCTTGGCCCCGAAGGAATAGCCTGCTAAACCTATCCTGCTTTGATCAACCTTGTTCAAAGATTCCAGGAAAGCAAGAGCGGCAACTACATCCTCCTGCTCACCATTACCCTCACCATATTCACCTTCACTCCTGCCAACACCCCGGAAGTTGAAACGCAAGGCAGCAGTTGAGGCTTCGGCAAGAGCATCACTTATCGCCAAAACTACATTGTTATACATGTCCCCACCATAAAGCGGGTGCGGATGGCATACGACTACTGCAGGAAGCGGTGCGTCTCCCTTCGGCAAGTGCAGAATCCCTTCGAACTCCAGACCAACTCCAGAGAACCTTACACAGTCCTGAGTTACTTTTTTCCTTTCCACCATTCCTTGATCCTGGCCTTAATCTCTTTTTCGTAGCCCTGGTCACCAGGGCTATAGTAACGTCTATCCCGGAGGCTATCAGGCAGGTTCTGTTGCTCCACAAAGTGCCCCTCGTAATCATGAGCGTACTTGTAGTCTTTACCATACCCCGACTCTCGCATCAGAGGAGTTACCGGATTCCGCAAATGCATGGGCACAGGCTGATTGCCGGTCTGCCTTATATCCTTTTGCACTTCGGAGTAAGCTCGATATAGAGAGTTACTCTTTGGGGCAGTAGCCAGATATACCACCGCCTCAGCCAGAGCCAGATTGCCTTCTGGCATGCCCACAAAATGGACTGCCTGTTGAGCAGCTACAGCTACTGCCAGGGCTTGAGGATCGGCCATACCCACATCTTCGGAGGCAAAACGCACAAGTCGTCGGACAACGTATAAGGGGTCCTCTCCTGCCTCCAGCATCCGGCCAAGCCAGTATAAAGCAGCATCCGGATCTGAGCCCCTCAGGGACTTATGTAAAGCAGAGATCAGGTTGTAGTGTTCTTCCCCGGCTCTATCATAGAGTAGCGCGCGATGCTGAAGGGCATCCTCGACAGTAGCTAGGGAAATCTTCCTCTTGCCCTCCGTATCAGGCTGGGTGGCCAGCGTTGCCAGTTCCAGTGCGTTCAGAGCTATTCGCCCATCCCCATTCGACATAGCAATCAAATGCTCCATAGCATCAGCATCCACTTCAACCTTGAGCTTCCCCAGTCCCCTCTCTTCGTCTTCCAGCGCCCATTTGACGATAATACCCACCTGCTCATCGGTCAGCATATTGAGGGTAAATACCCTGCATCGGGAAAGCAACGGAGAGATGACCTCAAAAGAGGGATTCTCTGTAGTTGCCCCAATAAGAGTTATGGTGCCATCCTCCACATAAGGCAGAATGGCATCCTGCTGAGCTTTGTTGAAGCGGTGGATCTCATCGATAAACAAAATCGTCCGCTGCTGGTACAAACCGCGCCTTTCCTTAGCTTCCGCAACAACGCGGCGCAGATCGGCCACTCCAGAGCTCACGGCTGATACCGGACTGAAATGCGATTTGGTAATACTGGCAACTATGTAAGCCAGCGTAGTCTTGCCGCTTCCCGGTGGCCCCCACAGAATCATAGAAGAGAGTTGGTCAGCCTCGATGCTCTTTCTCACCACCCGCCCTTCCCCCACCAGATGCTCCTGGCCCACAAACTCAGCAAAACTCCTGGGACGCATCCTCGCTGCCAATGGTGCCTCTTGATTCATTTGACGCTCACGCTCAGAATCAAACAGATCCATATTAGTCGAAAAAGCTAATCATTTATACTTTATGTCAAGAGTGCTTCAAAGGAACCCTGTAGTCTGTTCTCCTGCATCTTATCATCATACGTCTGGCTCTGTCATTCCAATATCTCCCGCTTACGACTGCCTGCCCATTTGCCTGATCTTGTCTATCTCCTCATTCACTATGGCGAAGAGAGCCTCACGCTCTTTTCGAAACCTGTGGTTCTCTTGCCGTTTCTTGGCCCAGTCATCAACGGAGGCCAAGACTGTAAACTGGGCTATACTGGACGATAGACAGAAGTCCAACCTTCGAACTGACCTTCGGTCTCGGACAGCCGGACCGCGTTAGGCCAGGAACGGAAGAGGATGCTCTGCCACCGCATCACAGGACCAGATGCCGCCAACACCGCAAGGCCAATATCAGCTAGGGCTCCAACACCACCTTGATAGCGCCCGCTTTCCGGTCACGCGCCACCACAAAGGCCTGCTTGACTTCTGCCAGCGGGTAGCGGTGCGTGATTAACGCCTTGGCAATTTCCGGATGCCTGGCCAGCAGCATCGCGGCAACGTCGAAATCCCGCACAGGGCCGTTCATGGCGTACATGAAGGAGGAGATAGCCGTTATCTCCTTCATCATGGCCGGTATCTGTTGCAGAGTAAGCCCGTTCCAATGCGTCCCGAGCATCAGGATCTTGCCCTTCGGCCGGCACAGCTTGATGGCCCTGTTCACCGCTTTTTCTGTTCCAGCACACTCGACAACGAGATCGTATTGTCCTTCAATCTCTCCCGCTCCAAGGGATTTGCCGGCAGCCTCCTGATGTTCGTAGCGTGCGGACAGCCCCACCGTTGCGTTACCAGCTTTGGCTACTGCCGCACAACAAAGGCCTATGGTGCCTCCCCCCACTACCGCCACCCGCTGGCCAGCGTCCAGTCCAGCCTGGCGCATTCCGTGCACCGCCACGGCCAAGGGCTCAACCAGGCAGGCATCTCTCGCATCAACATTCGACGGCAGATAGACGAGACAGCTCTCCGGAACACGGAGTTCATCAGCCATGCCCCCATTTCGACCAACACCCACCGACTTCCCTGCCCCCACCGGGCACAGGTTGTAGTCACCGGCCCGGCAACTGGCACATTCGTTGCAGGGCATCGCTGGCTCCACTGCGACGGGACTCCCATCGTCAAGCAACCCCGCCACCTCATGCCCCACAATGAATTGCAGGGGCGATTTCATTTCCAGCATGTGCAGGTCAGAGCCGCAGATGCCGATCGAACGCACACGGACCCTGACCCCTTGATCAGAAGCCGCCGGGACCTCCCGCAGTTCGATTTCTCCATCTTTGAAATAGACAGCGCGCATTCTCTCGCTCCTTCAGCAATACAGAGGGGTCAAATACTCCCGGCCATCTCCGTCAACCCGAACTCCCTCACAATCTTCCTGAGCTCATCCGAATGGTTTGGAGGTGAGGGCTCACAACCCGGCAATGAGTAGACCATGCCGTACTGAGCGTACTTCGAAACCCCCAGCCTGTGGTACGGGATTAGCTCAGCTTGACTGAAACCCAGTTCGGACACAAACCTGGCTGTTTCACCGATGTCCTCCACGGAATCGTTGCAGCCTGGAATAACCGGGATTCTTATGATGACATCCTGGGAGGCTTTCACGGAGAGCACTCTCTTGAGATTGCCGAGAATCAGTTCATTTGACCGCCCCGTCAGATCTCCGTGCCTGGCCGGATCCATGTGCTTCACGTCAAACTGCAGCAAATCCACGTGCTTGAGGACAGCCTCAAGATGGCTCCACGGTGCGTGTCCGCAGGTCTCCAAGGCGGTGTGCAGATAGGCTTCCTGGGCTGCTTCGAGCAGATCTGCCGCGAATCTGTATTGGGCCAGCGGTTCGCCACCCCCAACCGTCACGCCGCCGCCCGACCTACGGTAGAAGGCCCGGTCCTTTTCCACCTCTGCCATCACTTCATCAACCGTCATCTCCCGGCCGACAACCTTCAGGGCATCTTTGCCGCACGCCGCAGCGCACTTGCCGCATGCATCGCACGTCGTCCTGTCAATCGCAGGTTTGCCGTACCCGTTCAGGCGAATCGATTTGACAGGGCAGGCGCACAGGCATGGCGCTCCGCACGCGCTGTCCCCCACGCATCGGGATTCGATGAAGCCCAGCTCAGGCAGGCCTTTCTGTGATTCCGGGTTGCAGCACCAGAGGCAGCGCAGCGGACAACCCTTCAGAAACACCAGCGTCCTGATGCCAGCACCGTCGTGTATGGAATACCTCTGAATGTTGAAAACCTGTCCGGTTGTGCTGCCCGTCATGACTCTCTTCGCGGTATCACACCCCGTGTTCCGTTCTCTTGATGATATCGTCCTGGACCGCCTTCTCCAGCTCCACGAAGAAGGCACTGTATCCCACCACCCGCACCACCAGGTCCTTGTAGTTTTCCGGGTGTTTCTGTGCTTCCCTCAGGGTCTCCGCACTCACCACGTTGAACTGGATCTCCCATCCGCCCAGATCGAAATAGGTCCGGATCAGA
>JAPLHP010000013.1 GCA_026389585.1 Chloroflexota bacterium
GGTCTGCGGGCCGACAATGTTCTTCATCATCTCGTCGAACAGCTTGTACATCTGACGATAGCTGTCGGCATCTTTCTTGGAGAACTTAGCTATAGAGGCACAGGTCTTCTCCACATCTGTATAGATGCAGAGGCACTTGCCATCCTTCAGAGGCATGGCCCACTGAAGCTCCGGTTTAATGTGTTTGACCAGGTATTCATCGAAATTGAGGTCCTGGTAGACCGGCGCGTAATCCACCATCATGTGGTAGATGGCGTGGGTGTTGTGGAAGAAATCCGGCAGGGTCACCTGTTCTGTCATCAGGCCTCCGCCGACCTCGAACCTCTTCTCCAGGAGCAAACATTTCTGGCCTGCCTTGGCGAGGTAGGCACCGATCTCCAGTCCGTTGGGGCCACCTCCGATGATTATTATGTCGAACTTCTGTGCCATTTCTACCTCCTTAAGTTCGGTATATGTGTGCACTGCGCAACATCGGTTTCCTATCCGTACTTCTTGGGCTTGGCCGAATCCTGCACTCTCTTCTTGACCTTGTAGACCTCTTCTACCAGCGAATCCGGTTCCTTCTTGTCCGACTCCTCCCACGGCTTGGCCAGATTCAGGTCCTTGGCTATGATCTTGTAGCAGTTGTAAGACTCGCTTGCACCAGCATTGGAGCCCAGGTGCCAGCACCCTCCGGTGGCGTAGAGGTTCTTTATCGGGGTCCGGTGGTTGGCCAACTCCGGAGTGGGCCTGTTGCCTTCAAGCTGATAGTAGTTGCGGTCTATGCCAGCAATGTTGCCCGTTGGTGCCAGGTTCTTCATGCGCAGGTGGTCATACGGGCTGTTGGTGTCAACACCAATAACGTTGTCCCAGGTCATATTGGGAGCATACTGCTGCCATATCTGGATCAGTTCATCCGCATACCGCTCCTTGATCTCCAGCCATTCCTTCTCAGTATGACGAGTGGCCGGCGGCCCCAGTTGCTCGTTCTGCACAACATGCTTCCCGGGAGGAGCATAGGCAGGATCAGCCAGACTATGGCAACCTACAGTAGGAGCATAGTCCTCAAGGGGTGGCCATTTCCCCAGCTTCATGTACATGCACTCTCTGGCGATGTGGTCAGGGCTGGGGTCCGGCTGCATCCCCAGCCATTCACACTCATGAATGTCCGGATTGAAGGCCTCCGCCTTGTACTTCGGAGCCTGGTGAACAGCAAAAATATACCACATCAGACACCCAAATGACTTCTCAATGAGCTCCACCCGCTTGGCCAGCATCGGGTCAATGTACTCCCTGCCAATCAGGTCAAAACAGAGTTGATGTGGCGTCATGCCAGCACTGACAACGATCTTGTTTGCCTTGACCTGGCTGCCGTCCATCAGTTTAATGCCTTTGGCAGCGCCATTCTCAATGACAACCTTGTCTACCTCAGCATGGGTAAAAAACTTGCAGCCCATCTGCACCAGTATCTGGTGCGCCGCATGGGCTATCTGGTGCGTCCCGCCCGGGGTAAATCCTACCAGTGGAAGATAAGAGGCAAATCCCATGGCATAGGCCCCAAATCCAGGTTCATTGATATCGTTTACTGAGGAAACGGCAAACCTTAGAATACAGGACTGCATCTCAGGGCTTTCAAACCATTCCTCTACCATACGCTTGCTGCTGGCAGTAAGCACCAGCGAATCAGGGGTGAATCCGGCCTCCACCATCTTCGGGAAAAACTCTATCTGCCTGTTAAGAACCTCAGGAGCCGTCTTGAATTCCGCCGGATTGTAGAGCATGTCCGCCTGGACTCTCCAGTATTCCTTGCTCCGTTCCATTGCCGACAGCTTCAGCCACCTCTCAGCATCCTTCTTGGAGAAGCGGGCAATCTGCTGGGCACTCCGTTCCTGCGTCGGGTCGTACTTCGTGCTGTAGATGCCGAGAGCGGTCTCGTTGTTTCGGAAGACGAACCCATCACTGCAGAGATGCTGGTCCCACCGGCCCCCGTACTCCCAGAAATCAGGAAAATCACGCCACACGGGCAGATAATACATCGGCAGAATTATATTGGCATGCGTGTTGCCACGAAAGCCCGGAGCCGAGGTCTCCTCGGTGGCCAGGCACCCGCCAATTTCATGCCTTCTCTCAAAAATACCAACGCTCATGCCACCATATTTCATGAGGTACATCGCCAGCAGCAGCCCTTTGTTACCCCCACCGATTATCACCGCATCATAACTAGCATCAGCCATTCTACCTCCTTCGCTTAGGTACTTGACTCACGTTAGAAGACCGTTGGATAGCAAGAGAAAATTATAACTCTGATGAACCCTCCTTCATCTAGTGTCCAAGACACTTCGCCATGCGAACACTCAAGGCGCATAATTTGCGCTAAGACACGTTGGGGGGTGAACTTAGCCACAACCAGCGTACTGGGTTGTGGCAAGAAAACAATAAGAAAGATACAAGAAAGATGTAAGAAAACGCCCGAGGCTCTTGCTGCCTTACAGTGGGTTGATCAGCGAATACCCCACACCGGCCTTGGTGCGGATAACTTTTGGCTTCTTAGGGTCAATCTCAAGCTTTGCCCGGAGGTAGCCGATGTAAACCCTTAGACTCTCAATAGCACCAGGACAGTCCTCACCCCAGACTGCCTCTGTAAGCCGAGAGTAAGTCGTCACATGACCCGCATTCCTCATCAGATTTTCCAGGATGCGCCCTTCAACAGCAGTCAGACTTATTTCTTTTGATCCATAGGTAAGCTGGTAGGTTGAGGGGTCAAGGCACAGCGACCCACAGACAATTGGCGCCTCTTCATCAGGATGCACCTGTTTGCGCAGCTGAGCCTTCAGTCGTGACAGTAGTTCCAGCTTGCGGAATGGTTTGGTAATGTAATCGTTCGCGCCACGATCAAGCCCCCTGGACACATCCCTTTCCTCACCCCTTACGGTGAGGACAACGACAGGCACAGAGGAGAAAAGGCGAATCGATTTCAAGACCTCCAGACCATCTATGTCAGGGAGACCCAAATCGAGGATGACGATATCTGGCTCCTCCGTCTCCACAAGCTCTATGCCTTCCTCCCCCATTCTCGTTGAAATCAACTTGGCCTCCGGCCAGTCCTTCTGAAAGGCCAGCGAGACCGAATCCACGATTTCCTGTTCATCTTCTATGATCAATACCTTCCACAGTTTTGTTGCCATATTAGAGTCTCTTGTCTCCCGCCCACCACTGTCCAGGGACAGAGAAAAGGCAAAGGTTGAACCCTTGCCCACCTGGCTTCTCACCCATATCTGCCCCCCATGCAGTTCCACCAGTGTCTTGCACAAAGCAAGCCCAAGCCCCAATCCACTGAAGCGCCTGCTGTCGCTGACCCGCCGATGATAGGGCTCAAACAGCTCTTTCTGTTCCTCTCCGGACATGCCACGACCCGTGTCCTGGACCTCAATAATCAGAAGGCTCTCTCTTTCCCTGGCCCTGAGGGTGATCTTTCCGCCCCTGGGAGTGAATTTGACTGCATTCTCAAGGAGATTAAGAAGTATCTGCTGTACCCGTGACACGTCAGCACTAACCATGCAGACGGAAGAGGGCAGGTCCAGAATTAGAGACTGGCCATGGCTCGCAGCCACTGGGGCGAAACCCTCACCTACCTCTCGAAGGAGTGGCAGAGGATCGACGAGTTCCGGATTCAGTTGTAGCATTCCCACCTCACCCCTTGCCAAGTCAAGAAGCTCGTCTATCCTGCTATTCAGGCTATTGGCGCCTCGACTTATATTCCTCGCCAAGCTTAACAGGCGCTCATCCCGGATTTCAGCGAGGAGGGAATCTACAGAGGCAAGCACTGGCGTGAGTGGCGTCTTCAGTTCGTGTGCCAACGCTCTGGTGAACTCCACTCTCCTATTCATCTCGGTCTCAATCTGCTGACGCAACTCCTTCTCCTGCTTGTAAAGCTCCTGCAGTTTCTCTTCGGATTTCTTGCGCTCGCTGATATCGCGGGTGACCCCCAGCAGGCCAGCCGTTTTGCCTCCTGCATCCAGCAGCAGAGTCACCGCTGTCTCGGCCCAGGTTGTTGAGCCATCTTTACGGTACACCTCCGCCTCAATCGTGATCGGAGCAGCACCGGTCTTATCCCCTATACTCTCTTTGGCCCGTCTTTCTGCGTCAATCTTCCTGGCAAGCTCCCAGGAGGCTCGCGTAATACCCCTCGCCGGGTCTATTGCTACAGCCTCCTCCAAGGTGAAGCCAAGCACACGCTTGACTGAGGGACTGAGGTAAGTGAAGCCCCATTTACCATCCCTATTCTCCATAGTCCAGATGATGTCTGTCACGTTGTCAGCCAGGAGGCGGTAGTGCGCTTCTCTGGCTCGCAGTTCCTTCTCCACACGCTCTCGCTCGGCGACAGCTCTCAAAACGTACAAGATACCTTCCAGCCTGTGAAGGCTCCTGTTAGGCCTGACTGTCAACATGGCCGCAAGTGTGGTGCGATTCTTGCGAACAGCTTCCACTTCTGCCCACAGCCCACTCTCTTGTTGCGGTGTCGTGGCGAACATCCGACGTATCTCCTGTAGGCCATCAGGTTTTACAAGGGCGAGCTCGGTAATACTCTGTCCAACCAACTCGTGTGCTTCATAGCCCAAAATGTCCTTCACGTTCTTGCTCACCTGGGTGACTGCGCCACGCCTGTCGGTGCGAAGAACCTCCTCGCTTGCTCCTTCCATCATGGATGCGAGTTTCTCTGCTGATCGCCGAAGTGCTTCCTCTGCTCTCGTCCTTCGATCGGTTTGGCGTCTCTTCAGCCGATCTGCCATGGTAATCCTCCTATAGCCTACCAGCATTGCGATTTGAAAATGGAGTGTCTCTTGTCCCGCCTGGAATCCAGCCCCAGCCCGATTATAGCATGCTGCCTGGCACGAGGGCAGCGATGTCAGCTGGCTGGGTAACTGACAAGGAGTCTCGATCAGGGACAGAGTGGCCGCAGGAAATGCGAGTATCAGATCAGCCTATGGCCCCTCAGGAATCAGCTGAGCGAAGAAATCTCGCAGTTGTTTCTGAAGTACAGTACAATTATGTAATCGCGTTGGGACGGAGTATGTGGCCAGAGCCTCAGACCGACCTTGGTGATCATTGACGTTGTGGTAACATTGCGGTAAATTATTGATCAAGTAATGACTGTCACGCCTGAAACAGTAGTCGAAATCAGCAATCTCGTTAAGGCCTATGGAGACGTCAAGGCTGTGAACGCAATCAGCCTCAGCGTAACCAAGGGAGAGGTCTTCGGCATGCTCGGCCCGAATGGTGCCGGGAAGACCACGACGGTAGAGATAATCGAAGGGCTGCGCACTGCTGACAGTGGCATGGTAAAACTGCTTGGCATGGATGTTTCCAGAGACGTCCGTGCCATAAAAGAACGCATAGGGGTACAATCACAACAGCCTGCGCTCTTCCCGAAGTTGACGGTCCAGGAAACCATCAACTTTTTCCGCAGCCTGTATAAGAAATCCATTCCTGCGTCAGACATCATCAAACTAGCTGCTCTCGAAGAAAGCCGGGGGGTTCTCTACCAGAACCTTTCAGGTGGTCAGCAGCAGCGGCTGTCGGTAGCTTTGGCCTTTGTCAATGATCCGGATGTTATCTTCCTGGATGAGCCGACCACGGGATTGGATCCTCAGGCACGCCGCGCTATGTGGGAAGTTGTCGAGAATTTCCACAGGACAGGGAAAACAGTTTTTCTGACCACACACTATATGGAGGAAGCAGAGCGACTCTGTGACAGGGTTGCCATCATGGATCACGGACATATAATCGCCCTGGATAGTCCTCAACGCATGATTGCACAGTACATTAAGGAGAGCGCCATTCAGTTCAAGATGACGAACTATCCTGGCGAGGAAGCCCTGACCAACCTTACGGGTGTAACCAAAGCAGTCAAGGAGGGGGACGAGATCATCCTTTACACAAGCAACATTCCCTCCGCTATATCTGCACTGCTTGACCTGGCTTCAGCGAAGTCATCGGAGCTGTCCGAGCTTTTCGTCCGGCAAGCTACGCTTGAGGACGTCTTTCTCAAATTGACCGGGAAGAGGATAAGGGATTGAGAGCTTTCGCAAGCGTATTCGTAGCGCACCTCAGGCAGTTCATCAGGGACAGGGGTGCCCTGTTTTTCACCTTCATCTTCCCGATCATATTCATCTTGCTTTTCGGTTGGGCCTTCAGCAATGCAGGCACACAAACCTTCAAAGTGGGGCTGGTTGATCAGGGTTCCCCCCAAATCACCGCTATCCTGACACTAAGCCTGGACAATGTAACTATAGATAAGAACCAGAAGGTATTTGAGATCCAGGAAGGGGTGCTGGACGAGCTGATGCAGTCACTCAAAAAGGGTGACCTCGATGCAGTGATAGTCATCCCGGAGAACATGGACATCTCCTTATTAAGTCAGGGGCAACCTGCAAATATTCAGGTTTACTACGACCCCAGCCTAGCCGCCAATCAGCAGACCCTGATTCCCATCCTGAGTCAGGTAATCGACGGGATGGACCAGCAACTGCACAAAAGCTCCCCACTTCTCGGTATGGATCCGAACAGCACTCAAACGCATCAGTTGAGGTACATCGACTACCTGGTACCGGGCATATTGGGCATGTCCCTGATGTTCACCGGTGTCTATGGCGCCATGCCGATCATCCAGCAAAGGCAGGCGCATATCATCAAGCGTCTGGGATCCACTCCCTTGCGGCGCTCAACACTGGTTCTTGGTGATCTGACCTTCCGCATGATACTGGTTCTTCTTACAGCGGCACTGATCGTTCTGGTGGGCCAACTTGCCTTTAATGTACAGATGGTCGGCAACTGGTTCAGTTTTTGCGGAATCGTGATTCTTGGAGCCCTCGTCTTTACCAGCCTGGGTTACCTGATGGCGGCGCTTGTGAAGACGGAGGAAGCCGCAATACCCATCATCAATGTCATCACGATGCCAATGATGTTCCTCTCCGGCACTTTCTTTGCAGTGACCAGTATGCCCTCCTTCATCCAACCTGTGGTAAAGATTCTACCATTGACCTATCTCTCTGATGCCCTGAGGCAAATCATGATATCAGGCACTCCATTACACTCGATGACGACGGATATCGCCATAATGGCGGGGTGGGTAGTTGTTTGCCTCGGCGTGACGATACGGTTCTTTCGATGGGATTGACCATAGAGGGGGTGGCTCATGCTAAAGCTGACTCGAGTGGCTCCACACGAGTGGGAGTTCGTCTATCCAGATATATATGACAATCTAATGGACGAATTCAACGCCGGGTGCGAGATTTATGAGCAAGGCGATCTCGCCGCAGCCGAGAGAGCCTTCAGACAGGTACTTGCCCGGATGCCTGACCATCTGGATGCAATCCATCATCTGGCAATGGTGCTATCAGAGGGGAATCACCCCGACCAGGCTCATGACCTCTGGGATCAGGCTGTCCGCATCGGGCGAAAGGCATTCCCTCAGGATTTCAAGCCAGGAAGAGACCGGCTTGAATGGGGCTGGCTGGAGAACAGGCCATTTCTCCGATGCCTTCATGGATTGGCCCTGGCCAGATATGAGGAGGAAGAGGTAGAAGAGGCCCTGAGGCTGTTCCAGGAGCTACTCTCCTTGAACCCAGATGATAATCAGGGGGTTCGAGCGATGGCCGAAGAGGCATTGTTCAAGCTGGGCAGACTGGAGGACGCTCTCAAGATCACTGAGCAGTACCCTGATGATGTGATGTCTGAGACTCTCTATGGGCGAGCCCTGGCTCTTTTCAAGCTGGGACGACGACGAGAAGCAACCATAGCGCTCAAGGAAGCTGTGGAATACCTGCCCCTGGTGAGGAGGGAGCTCTTGAAGACAAGACACCACCTGCCCAGGACAGCGCGGCCAGGTTTTGTTACCCTAGGCGGTGCTGATGAGGCTTACTACCACTGGAAACACTGGGGGCAATTCTGGGAAGAAGCCCCTGAAGCCCTTGAATGGCTAAGGATAACAGGACAGCCCCCCAGGGCCCGCCGAGGTAAGGGTCAGTAGTGGTATCTCAGTTAGGCAAACTATGGGTTGGTGGAGACCCTATAGCAAGAAGCAGGTTTATTCAAAACCAACCAAGATTTAACTTAACCCATGGTCCCCAATCCGTGGATTCTCAACGTGGGCAGGATTCCAGAGAAGTAGTACCATACCCCTTGGCCTCCACCTGGATTCCCACGTTCGTGGGAATGACATTAACGCGAAGTAATCCACGGATTAGGGATGGTGTTGTGGGCTTGACAATGCTAATAAATCAGCATATTCTGATTAATCAGCAGCTTTGAATGCATTGGGCACTAGCTGAACTGTAGAAAAGAGGTGTGAATATGGCAAAGGATACAAAGGGGACTTGTTGCGAAACTCCGACAGGCGAGGGGTCTAGCTGCTGCAATGTCGAGGCGGTGGTAAGCGTGGATGAGCGGGGTCAGATGGTGCTGCCCAAGGATATCAGGGAGAAAGCTGGCATTAAGGCGGGCGATAAGCTGGCCATAATAGCCATGCGGCAGGAGGGCAAAATATGTTGCCTTGCCATGATCAAGGTAGAGGCTCTGGCCGACATGGTGAAAGGCATGCTGGGGCCGGTAATGAAGGAGATCTTCTAAAATGGAGCGAGGTGTTGAGATGAAAGAGCAAGAGATCAAGAAGGCGGTCAGGCAACGTTATGCCAGAGCTGCCAAGCAGGGTGGTGGTTGTGGCTGCGTCGCCGCGAGTCCGTGCTGTGGGGGCACCAATTTGGCCCAGAACATCAGCAAAGCCATCGGATACAGCGATCAAGAAATATGCGCAGTTCCCGAAGGCGCCAACCTAGGTCTCGGCTGCGGGAATCCGGTGGCGCTAGCTTCCCTGAAAGAGGGCGAGGTGGTACTGGACCTCGGGGCAGGTGCCGGGTTTGACTGTTTTCTGGCGGCCAAGAAAGTGGGCAATAAGGGGAAGGTCATCGGGGTGGACATGACCCCCGAAATGATCGACAAGGCCAGAGAGAATGCCAGGCAGGGTGGCTATGCCAACGTCGAATTCCGCCTCGGAGAGATCGAGAACCTGCCCGCCGCCGACAACTCGGTGGACGCGGTCATATCCAACTGCGTCATCAACCTGTCGCAAGATAAAAAGAGGGTCTTTAGCGAGGCGTACCGGGTTTTGAAACCTGGCGGCCGACTGATGATCTCGGATCTGGTTCTGCTGAAAGAACTTCCCAAGGCCATCAAGGGTTCCATTGAGGCATATGTTGGCTGTATCTCAGGGGCGATGTTGCGGGACGGTTACCTGGAGGCCATGAGAAAAGCAGGACTCAAGGGCGTGAGAGTGGTTGAGCAGACATCATTCCCCGTTGAACTCATGGCCAACGATGAGACGGCGAAGGCGCTTATGAATGACCTGCAGTTGACCACCGAGACACTGCAAGACCTGGCAAGCTCCGTAGTGAGCGTGAAGGTCGAGGCCATCAAACCGAAGAGGCAGGCCAAGCGAGCAGGCAAGGACAAGCGTTGACCCGTCCGTCGGTGACGTTGTGAAAGGCTAAGGAATGAGAAGGATATACCTTGATTATGCTGCCACCACGCCCACGCACCCCGATGTCTCGAAGGCGATGCGCCCCTACCTGAGGGACTTCTTTGGCAACCCCTCCAGCATGCATTCCATAGGACAGGAGGCCAGGGTCGCCGTAGAGGAGTCACGAGACAAAGTGGCTTCCATGATCGGTGCCAGCAGCGAGGAGATCGTTTTCACCGGTGGTGGGACAGAGGCAGACAATTTCGCCCTGAAGGGAATGGCCTATGCCAATGACAGCAAGAAGAATCACATCATTACCAGCTCCATTGAGCACCACGCGGTTCTGGAAACGTGCAAGTTCCTGGAACGGCTGGGGTTCAGTGTTACCTACCTCCCAGTGGATGGTTATGGCTTGGTTGACCCCGATGATGTAAAGAGAGCCATCACCGAGAAAACCCTCCTTATATCGGTGATGCACGCCAACAATGAAGTAGGCACGGTAGAGCCTATTGCTGAAATTGGCAAGATTGCCAGGGAAGCCGGCATCAGTTTTCATACCGACGCGGTGCAGACGGCGGGGCACATACCGGTGAAAGTGGACGATCTGGGCGTAGATATGCTGGCAATGTCAGCCCACAAACTTGGTGGTCCAAAAGGTGTTGGAGCACTTTACGTGAGGAAGGGAACGAGAATAGTCTCCTTCGTGCATGGCGGCGAGCAGGAAAAAGGACGCCGGGCCAGCACTGAGAATGTCCCCGGAATTGTGGGCTTCAGCAAAGCGGCGGAGATGGCACAACGAGAGTCGGGAAAAGAAGCGAAACGCCTGACTGTTCTCCGCGACAAACTGACAAACGGCCTTATGGGGCGAATTGAGCATGTTCACCTCAATGGTCATCCCACGCGAAGGCTGCTCAACAATGTCAACATGAGTGTTGATGGTGTGGAAGGTGAGCACATGCTTCTGAACCTCAACGCGCGAGGGATCTGCGTCTCTACCGGGTCCGCCTGCAGTTCCAGCAGCTCGAAACCATCCCATGTGCTGTTGGCACTGGGGCTCTCCCACGAGCAAGCCCGCGGCTCGATAAGGCTTAGCCTGGGACGGGAGACCGCTGAGAGAGACATCGATCGTGTCCTGGCTGTATTGCCTGATGTTGTCAACGAGTTGCGTGCAATGGCGCCATCAGGAAAGGGCATCATGGCGGAAGGGACGGTGGCCGGTAACGTTTTGAGGAATGCCCTCCTCAGATACGAGACAGAGAACCATACGCAGATGCTGTGTAGGTTTAGCCATCTAAGGTGCCTAACCTGTCCAGCCTCTGGTGTGGGCAAAGGCTGTCTGCTGGCCAAGTGGCAGCTAGCCAAGCGGAGGACTAGGGCATAGGAAGAATAAGGGCAGGGAGCACTTGGCCGCCTTACAGAACTCTAACCATATTCTCAGTGTGTTAACGCAAAGGTCTTCTCAAAAGCCCTGGTTTTACCTTTTATCCTGAATGGTGAACCGTGCGTGTCAATAGATAGAACTGGGAACGTGGTCTTCAAGGCAGTGTTCGCGTTTCGCTGAGCAAGATGACCTCCGTTCCACTATCTGGCTGTGCCCCGTTGAACAAAACAAGCTTTGGTTACCTACTGAACATTCCAAGCCATTGTGTGACGCAACGATCTGTACAAAAGTGAGTGTGAAGTCGAAGTCAAGATTGACTGGCAGTCGGTCCACAATTAGTTGCGCGACAATACGGCCTTCTCCAGTTCCGACGGGGTGCTAGTTGGGAGGCGTCTCAGGCATTTTCCCGAACATCAGTATGACGCCGCAGTTCGGGCAGACTACAGCCTCGCCCCGTTTCAGCTCGCGCTCTGGTCCTTTTGGCAAAGCCGTGAAGCATTTGCCGCAGGTTGGGCTGGCAACTCTGAGCATTGGGGGAATGCGTTCGGTCTGCAAGTACTCAACGCACTTCTGCCATACCGGATGTCCCTTGAATCTGGACTCTGCCTCCTTCAACAGCGATTCTGCAGAGGGGTCTCTCAAAGTCTTGGCTTCGATGAGCTTCAGTAACACTCCCCACTTGTAGTCTTGCCTCCGCAACAGTTGCTCATCGGCCAGACCCATCAAACGATAGACCGGCCTTAGGCGGGCTTCAAGAGCGGTTGATACGTCGCCTTCACCTTCAACCCTCAGTACCATTGCCGCACGTATGGGGGAAACCCCGAGCCACTGTCCAGCAATCTGTCGATAATTGGCAGGAATCAATCGGCCCATGTACCTTCGCAGCAACTTCTGCTCGTGATCACCTATCGTACCTTCAGCAGAAGCGCCTATTGCCAGCATAAGCGGACCAGCGATTGCCGCCTGTTTGCAGATGTCGATCCCGTATCTGCTATCGGCCAACGCCTTGAGGAGGTACAACATCGCTTGCGTGAACTGCTCAGAATCCTCTCGCTCACGGCGGACTATCTTCCACCAGAGGAGCACTGCCACCTCAAACGTTACCTGGAGGCACGGCTCAATTCGTTCCCTAGGTATGACATCCCACTCATGCCTGTCGATCCCAGCCAAATACCGGAGATGGTATATCAATCGGTCTGAGATGCGGCGGATTGCCCGCTCTTGGCGGGAAGCATGTTCTAACACAGTCTCTACGTCGCTCTCGCGGTCAGTTGGCGGGGGGCCCGTGATTCTCGCTATGAGTCCACGAATGGTGGCGATTGGGTCCGTGAGATGATCCCCAAGAATTAGGGACGTCGCTCGGCGCACAATCTCCTCGGGATTAGGAGAGAATTCGAAAATCCCTATGGCCTCATCGACTTCCTCTTTCTTGAGTTTACGGCCCGGGCTGGCTGTTGCTTCACCCGATTCTGTAACTGGCATTCTCAACATACGCACAAGTTGAAAGATCTCAAACTCGATTCCCAAGGCTTGTTGCACGGGATCTCTGGACTCTATGTAGGAACGACGCCGCGCTACATTGATACCTGATGCATGTAAAGCCAGTTCCTCGGGGAAGACAACCCATGCTTTGGCGAATACCTTCTTGTCACCCAGATCACCTGTAAGGACAACAATGTGAGGTGGTTCGTGTTCGAGTACCACCTTCGAAGGGGACTCCCCCAATTCGAATTCATTCTCACCAACGATCACCCGTGGTGTAACTAGCCTGCCGTCACACTCCCATGCAACCGAAAGCACCTGGTTCTCGTAGGTCGCGCTGAGATACGCAACGCCGCTGCTCTGGGTCATGTCAGCCTCGTCCCAGCGCCTGCCGGTTCCAGGGAACTTGGCAGCGTCTTCCACTAGTCGGAACTCTACTTGGTCATCTTGAAGTGGTCCCGTCGGGAAGGCTATCAGGAACTCCGAATTGCCTCCTTCAGAAACTCCTTTGACAAGCCCTGAGCGTGTGCAGTTGGCCGAACCGATAGCCAACCAGCGCAGGTCCTTGGATTCGAATTCGTACGCTTTGCCATGGAGCCGACTGGGCTCGACCAAGGTGCGCGGTGTCAGGCCAGGAACGGCCTCAAGAGCATCTTTGAGCGGCGTGTCTGCCCCATCAAAAGGCAAGTCAAGCATTACCTCCTTGGCTGAAAGCGAGGCTGCGAGTTCGCCCAATGCGCTCGCATCCAGAAATGGAGTCACCACGCGGATATAGTGGGCATCGCCAACAATCAGACTGAGTTGATGAAGCAGGCTTTCATGTCCAGACCACAAGAAATGGACACTCTGTTGGGTGCTCGCACCAATGGGCTCGGGAACGAGGCTCCATATGTGGGACAACTGCTCTGAACCTCTGACAAGTGCTGAAACGGCGCTGTGGGCTGTCTTGAGAGCAGGTACTTGATCCGGATAGCCAGAATCCAGCCAAGCCGTGGTTTCCAGTTGATCGTTGAAACCGGACCTGGTGAGGTTGTGCGAGCCGCAGAAGACCAAATCTCGGTCTCCATGCAGCCAAAGGAGCTTCCCGTGTTGCAGAGTCCTCAGCGAAGGAGAATAGCCCAGTACGTAGCTCCTGCCGCACTGTTCAAGTTGCCATGGATCTGACATAGAGGCCTGGTAGGCTCGCCGGTCCGCCAGTATCCCTATGTGGGATACACCAACGCGTCTTAGCTTGGGCAGGACGAGCCGTTCGAAGAACTGCAGGTTGAGAGTGTAGGTCAGGAAGAAAGCCACCCGGAAACCATACATTCGGTTCTCGGATGTCGCCAGGCGGTCAATTTCCTCCAGCAGGTTCACGCCCATGATCTGTATACCTCTGCGCAGCGTCTGCGTGTAGCCTGACCATATTCTGTGAGCCGCCATGAGCCATTATTGTCTACGCTGGCCATGCGAAGTTGGCGCAGCCAGCCTAGGGCTATATCCAATCTGCTGAACCCGCTGGATGGTCTGGGATTCCAGATGTCTCTCCCCGGAGGCACGTGCCAGCGCCCGTCTTCGTATTCGACATGCTGTGTGTCTGGATTGCCTTGGGCCATCTTGCGCAGAACTATGCGAGTATGCTGCACCAGAGCTTCACAGGCGGTCTCTGACCAGTACTCTGCTGCCAGCGTGTTGCTGAGTATACCCTTGGCAATTCTTTCCCGCTGTGATCTGAAAGGGATGTCGCCCTCGGAGTCGACCACAGAGTGCACCTTGAGACCAGACCGATCCAAGTCCTCACCGCTCGCGTATGCGCCGCAGATCATCAGCAACACGCAGCTCCTCTGCGTCTCAGCCTCAAAACTCTCAGCGATCCAATTCTCTGAGCCGCAGTTGGCCCTGGCTTCGGCAGCCAAGGCCGCGAGGTCGTCGCGGCCGCATTCCTCTTGGCACTGTTCTCTGACGGATTCGGCCAGATCAACATGGCTGAGGCCGTCGACTGTCGACCGGACGATGTCAAATGACTGATTGAACGCCAAGGTCCAGCCTAGTTCAATGAGAGAGCGGGCGGCCACCCACCGCCACAGAAATAGGGTGTCTCGGAGGGTTTGACCAAGTGGCACCCCCAGTAGATCAGGCTCTAGTAGCCTACCCATGAGGTAGTGAGTGGTTAGTCTTCGTCCGGGGCTATGCTCAATCACTTCTAGCAGCAGTCGCCACGAGGCAACACGCGCTCCGTAATAGTTCCAGGTATCGCCGTCGAAGTTCGGCTCCTCTGCAGGGTTACGCAGCCCGAATAGCAGGTCTACCAACAAGGTTTGCTCTTCCGATGCGTCCGGTACCCTGCATAGACAGAAAGCGCTGCTGATAGAGTCAACGTCATCGCGGCGTACGCTTTCTGGTAGCGAGCCTGCCCTGATCTGATCGCCAAGCCAACCGCCGGCTGAAGCATCCCATGCCTGTCCAAGCGGGATAGCGCCTTCAAACAGTGGATCATCTGGCTTGCTCAAGTCGAACAGTCCCAAGTCTTTCAGAGTGCCTCGGTAGATGTTGTAGGGCGGGTTGCTTAACCCAGTATCGAGCATCAAGTATTCCCGAGACGTTTCAGAATCAGCGAAAGTCCTGCCCACTACGCCGCGGGGGACCTCGCTTGAAATATCGTGGTGACGAACACAGGAAAGGGCAATCAAGGCTTCAAGTCGCCGAAGGAGCTTTCTGTAGTCTATTATCCTGAGCCCGCGCTGGCTGGCTTCGTGACGCCAGTACTGAGCGGCAGCGAACAGAGAGACATAGCGGACGTTGGGTGTGACGGTTGACATGCCAGAGAGGAGTGATGACTGTAGCGAAGTGCCAGCCCCCTGTACGCCGGATGGGTCGGCTCTCTGACCGGCAACGGGAAGTCTCTTTGTCCAGCCGTGCTCAGGGATACTCGTCATTTTGGCAGTGAAGTGATTCCCATTATCTTCCCCAGTCTACAACGGAAAGAGCAGGTTTTCAATTCAGTCTACAGTCAGCTTCATGGATGAGCATCCTTGATAGCAAAAGTTGTAGTGACTTCACGAAACGTCGTTTCGTGCAGCCTTTCCAAAGGGTTTGACAGAAAACCCAAGACCAGTACAACGCTGAATGTGAACTAATCGTGCGGGCACATTGAAGAGCGGTCTTTGGATTTCTCCAGTGTTGCTGAAGATAGTGACAGTCACCAGTTCTGGCAGATTCTGAGTCACCAGAAGGCCATCTAATTATTGCCTCTTCACTGCCGTGATGCCACACTTCTGGGCAGGAGCATCCAATGGCAGGCGGATGGCACAGCCATTGTGTCTAGAACACCAAGCCTTGGTACAGGGAGCTGCAGTCTTGTGCCCAACTAGACCAGAGAATGCCCTACAACTTCGCCATTCAGTGAGACACAGAAGACAGGATTTGATGATCTCAAGTGCTTGAAGACTGCTTCAACTTCATTGCTTTTCATTCTTGATGCGTTACCATCAAGAATAATGAATGCGTTGACGTAGATCCTCCCGCTCGTATGAGACTTCTCTAGAACTGCTACTCTTGGCGGTATATCGTCTACAATGATCTTCTCTAGTTTGGCACCAACAGGCTTGCCGGTGTGTGTGTCCTCGCTGTCTCGTCCCCACTCCTGAATCAAGTCGCAGTATGCTAGCATAAACGAGACTGGGAAGATGCCAAAACGTATTTCACCGATGTGGCTCAACATGTCCTTGTGTGATGCAATGGCGAGACACGAAGCCAGCATGGTCCGGTTCAAGTTGGAGAAGTATCTGTCCGCTAGTATCAGCGCCCCTAACACACCATGGTCTCTTTTCTCGCGAAGCAAGTGTAGCAACTCGAGTCGGAACCTGGGATTCGGAATCCAGTTGTCTGCATTGGCTTGCCCTGCCATATTCTTGTAGAACTCGGTGATCCTGTCGACGCAGTCCAAATAGGAGTGACCCCGGTCGAACAGTACGCGCTCTATGTTTATCGAGTCAACTATGCTCTCGGATGTCTTGATCAACCTCCTGATCAGGTTATCGAGGGACTCCCGCAACAGTTGTATCGGATAGGCGATATCGTGAAACGTCGAAGTAACTAGCCACGCAGTCTCGAAATCTTGTTTCGCTTTGTCTCCAGGTTCAGCTTCGGTCGAGAAAGCCTCCGCGAGAAGGTTGAGACCTTGGGGATATTGACAGAGTCTATCCAGGACATAGCTCCCGGCGAGGAATACTTGATAGGAGTGAATGAAATGGTCTCGATAGTCAGGCATTCCTCTCTTCAGAAGGTAATCCTCGAAGATCTTGAAATCGCCAAAGGGTGGGTCGGTGCTCGTTCGGAGCGAGCTATTCGCCCCCCACATTCCTCTGATAGAGGAGAGTACAAGCAACCCCATATCCTGCGAAGTCGTTTCGGCATCTGAGAAGAAGCGGGCAGTAAGTCCCTTGTAGCCGACCGACGAGAGCTTACTGCACTCCTTCAGGAGGAAGGGTGAGAAGGTTCGCTCGATTTCTGATCGACGTCTCTCCCTCGCCGTCTGCTGGAGGCGGGTCCGATCGATAGCCGGTGAGAGCCGGGCTGCAAAGGCTACCATGAGTTTCTCATCAAGCGTCGTGAATGGGTCCTCCCATTTCATCTTGGGCACTCTAACAACTCCAACCACCTCTTTCTGCCGTAGAGGCTTGCCAGAGCTTTCCAGTGAGAATACGGGTACGGCCAGAAATCTGTCGCAAGTTTGGTGCTCCTTACCGACCTCGCAGTCATTCGTTCTGCCGGACCAACTTGGTCTGTCATCGTCGTAGCGTTCGGCTAGAAGTTCGCTCTTGTCGTTGAACCTCAAGGGCTTCTTGCTCTCCGCAACCCAACCTGTATACCCCTCGCTGATTGAGTAGGGAGGAGCTTTTGAGAGATCTCCGCCGTATTTCTCTTTTAGCCAGCCGGACGTTGCAGCAAGTCCGAGTTCCTTGCCTCGTACAATGAACAGAGAGCATCCTTTTGCTCCGACTAGCTTTGGTACCTGATTAACGACCATATCGAATAACTCGGATTCCGTGAGCCCCGTACTCGTTGAGAGTCTCTCCAGGATTGCCATGTACCGAGCAGTGTTGATGGCCTTCGACAGCTGTGGTGCAAATGACAGGAATAGCTTCTTCTGTACCCCATTGAATGGGGTACTGCCTTCGGCCTTCGATATTCTCAGTACACCCACAACACTCTCGAGGTCTCTGGATAGGAGAGGTGCCAAGAGCACTGGCCCACCAATCTTGCGGCCAAGGTGAACTTCGCTGTACTTGCCGGGACCGGGAGCGCGGTTCAAAGCCGGTATGCCTGTCAGCGGGTGTGCAATGCCGTCTATCAGCAAGTTCTGTTTGTTTCTGATAACCCACTCCGTCAGGCTTGTCGATGCCTGACGTGACGGAGCAGTCCTTGTGATCGAGTAGAAGGCTTCTCTTGGATGCGAGATTGGATGGTTGTGTCGACCTACCAACCCTGTTGTTGCTGCACATGAGTAGACATCCGTTTCGTGACTGCTCTTTTCCTCATCGAGCAAGAAGATGGAACAGCCTACGCCGCCAATTACTCTGCCAAGCTTGCGTGTCACTTGACTGCACAGCTCCTGCAAATCAAACGCCACGCGGCCAACATCTATCAATGTGGCCCATGAGAATGCGTTCTCCATAGCTGTGCTCATGCTGTCCAGATACTGCGTGAGACGCACCATATCGTCGTCGCAAAATGGTTCTTTCTTTTTGCTTCGCACAACCCTTATCACCCCAAAGACCTGGCCTCTGCCCCCCTCGCTTCGCAGCGGAATTGCCATGAACGCCCCAAGTTCATCCCCTGCAATCTCGAAGTGGGTCTCACTTAGCTCAGTGGGTGGTGCGTTTTCAGCATCTGTGTGGCCATAGGTTGCTATTCTGTCGTCGTGAATGGGATCATTTACCAGCAAGGGGATCTGTGAAAGTATTGCAAAGGCAGTGAGCCCGATGTTCTTGACATCGCCTTTGTCAAATCTCTCAGCCAATCGGCTCACATCTATGTGAAAGTTGCCCAGTGCTCTAGTCAACGCGGTACTTTCGATGAGGAAGTACTTCTCACTCTCCTCGTCTTTTAGGAAGATTGACGTTCCATCACCCTTCACCAGGTTGTTTGAGTCCCTAGCGACATCGGACAGCAGGTTAACGATGTCAACCGAATCTGAAGTAACTTGAGTCGTCTCACCCATCGTGTGAATCTGCCATCCTCTAGAGATCAGGGAGGCGCAACCCCATGCCTCCGATATCCGATACGAGACTATACATGATTTGCATCAGCCAATATTACCTTGGGCGTAGCTTATGCGTCAATGATTGCACTTTGGCCCCGTCGGTGGGTAATCAAGCTCATGCCGAGTGTCGAGAACATGTTGCTGTCTCTCGACAGTGAGCCATTGACTGAGAACAGCATGAAGTTGGCATGGGCCAGAATCGCTCGAAGATCATGAGTCAGGAGTTGTGTCTGGCTGAGACAGCCTCCGCGAACCGCCCCTACAGAGAATGTGCTTGTTGATGCCCCGCCGTTTGAGAAGACGCGTCAGAGGGTTGTCTCCCAAAGGGCCCTGCGGGCTAGCCGCCCTTGGCCTTCCCAGATTCAGGCTTCGCCTTCTTCTTCTCTTCCTCCACCAGCACCCGGCGCAGCACCTTGCCTATGGGAGATTTAGGAAGTTCCTGTCTGAACTCCACCAGCTTGGGTACCTTGAACTTGGCCAGCTTTGTCCGGCAGTACTCAGTGATCTCCTCCGGGGTTGCCGTCTGCCCTTCCTTGAGAACAATGGCCACCTTCACCGTCTCACCGCGGTAGGCATCAGGGACACCGTAGCAGACGGCTTCCTTGATCTTCTCGTGCTCATAGAGCACCTCCTCAACCTCGCGAGGATAGATGTTGTAGCCGCCGGCGATGATCATCTCCTTCTTGCGATCCACGACAAAGAAATAGACGTCCGCATCCACCCTGGCCAGATCACCGGTGTATAGCCAGCCGTTGCGCAGCACCGTGGCAGTCTCCTCGGGCCGGTTCCAGTAGTTTTTCATCACCTGGGGCGCCTTAATTGTCAACTCGCCAACCTCACCCATTGGCATTTCCTTCTCTCCTGTCTCGATATCCATTATCCGGGACTCGACATCAGGGAAGGGGACCCCGATGCTCCCCATCTTGCGCAGCCCGAGTATGGGGGTACAGTGGGTGACCACGGCAGACTCGGTGAGGCCAAAGCCCTCCACCAGCTTGCCCCCCGTGAGTTCCTCAAACTTCTGCTGCACCTCGACAGGGAGCGGCGCAGCACCGCTGACACAGGCCTTGATAGAACGCAGATTGTACTTCTTCACCTGCGGGAAATTGTTGATGGCCACATACATAGTAGGTACACCAGGGAAGAAGAACGGCTTATATTTGTTGATGGCCTTCAGCACCTGCTTGGTTATAAAGCGGGGCAACAAAACCATTGTATAGCCGGTGAGGACAGCGAAATGCATCACCGTAACCAACCCATATACATGGAAAAGGGGCATTACCCCCATTATCATTCCCTCACCATCCTTGACGCCAACGGGTGCGGCCCAAGCCCTCATCTGGCAGGTATTGGCCAGGGGACCGCGGTGGGTTATTACCGCACCTTTGCTGACACCGGTGGTTCCACCAGTGTACTGGAACATGGCCACATCGTTTTGATCTACGGCCACAGAGGGCGGCGTGGGCGGGAATTTCTCCAGTAGATCGCGGAAGGCCATGGTGGCACCAGCTTCTCTGATATCGGCGCGGTGTCCCTCTTTGCGCTCTCGTAAGAGAGTAAACAGCAGTCGGCTGACAGGCGGCAGGTACTCCTTGATATTGGTTACCACCACATTCCGCAGGCCGGTCCGCTCTCTTAATCCGGCCACAGTTTTATAGAAAAGGCTGAGCAGGATAATCACCTTCGCGCCGCAGTCGTTAAGCTGGTGCTCTATCTCCCGCCCTGCGTACAGGGGATTGAAGGCCACTACTATTCCCCCTGCCTTGAGGACAGCGTAATAGCTGATGACGAACTGGGGGCAATTGGGCATGAGCAAGGCTACCCTGTCCCCTTTCTTCACCCCAAGGTCGATCAGGGCATTGGCCAGGCGGTTGACCTGCTCATTCAGCTCTTTGTAGCTCATCTTCCCGGAGTCTCCCAGGGCCCCCGGGAAGATGATGGCGGTTTTTTCAGGGAAGCGGCGCGCCGTCTCCTCAAGCATCTGGGGAAACGTTATCTTGGGATAATCGATAGTCGCCGGCACCCCGGCGTCGTAATGCTTGAGCCATACCTTTTCCATCAATCCCCTCCTTTAAGCCGAATTGGGAAATCCGTCCCTTTCATGCCAGCCCCTTCTGGCAGCCTAGCAGATGAATTTCTCCGCAGCTATGATCTTGTCTGCGACACTCCTCCGTGCTGCTACAGTGTTCATAGGAGCAAACTGGGTGAGATTGGTCAGGTTCACCAGTTGTTTGTGGAGAGCCTCGCCCGTCTCTACCGCAGCAAGTGCCATCCTGGCATGGTCAATGACCCGTGCCATGGCATCATTGACGTATATCTTCACCATATCTATCTTGGTCTTTGATGCCTCCTGGCCATGGCCTTCGATGGACTTCAGGGCTCTCAGCAGACCGCTCTCCATGGCATAGGCTTCAATGGCGATGTCGGCCAGACAGCCAATGATCTCCTCCTCCTCGCTGATAGCCTCGCCGTACTTGCCCACTGCAGCTCCGGCGATGACCAAGAAGGCCTTCTTGGCCCTGTCTATAAGCTGGCGTTGATATCCCAGAGGGCCATCATGGATCTCAGGAGAGACAGGCTTGATCCCCGGCATCTCTTTTTGCAGCTTCTCCATCGCGGCCAGCAATGGTATCTCATTCTTCAAGGCCTTCCTCATCAAGAATGCCACAGTGATGAGCCTGTTTATCTCATTTGTGCCCTCAAATATCCGTAAGATGCGGCTGTCCCGATATATCCTTTCCACCATATAGTCCTCAATAAATCCGTAGCCACCATGTATCTGAACCGCCTCATCAGCAACATAGTCCACTATTTCCGAGGCATAGACCTTATTTATGGAGCATTCTACAGCATACTCTGACAGGCTCTTAGCGCTCTGCCTGCCAACATCCTCAGCAGAGCGGTCCACCGTCTCCAGGATGGTCTCAACCAGCCCGCCGGTCCGATAGAGCATACTCTCGGCCATGTAGGTCTTTATGGCCATCTCGGCAATCTTGTGCTTTATCAGTCCAAACTGGCATATCGGCTTGCCGAACTGGACTCTTTCTTTGGCATATTTCACAGAGCTCTCCAGGGCCAGCTTGGCCACCCCTAGAGACCCGGACGCCAGCTTGAAGCGGCCCAAATCCAGTATATTGAAGGCCACCGTATGTCCCTTGCCGACTTGGAAAATGACGTTCTCGGCCGGGACCCTCACGTCCTCGAGGATAATGCTGACGGTGGATGTACCGCGAATACCCATCTTCTTTTCTTCCGGGCCTGTGGATATCCCCGGGAAACCCCGCTCCAGCACAAAGGCCGTCATTTTGTCGCCGCCCACCTTGGCATAGGTAATGATGATATCAGCATATCCTCCATTGGTAATGAACTGTTTAGTGCCATTGAGCTTGTAGTACTTGCCATCGGGCGACAACACCGCTGTGGTACGAAGTGACAGAGCATCTGTTCCCGCGCCAGGCTCTGTGAGGGCATAGGCTGCCACCTTTTCACCCCTGGCCAGAGGAGGAAGGTACTTCTCCTTCTGGCTCCTGGTGCCAAAGAAGACCAGCGGCGTGGTGCCAATCCCGGTGTGGGCATTTAAGGTCACGTTAAAGGAACCTGATCCGACCGAGTGTTCGCAGATCAACAGTGAGGCTATGATACCCAACCCCCCACCACCGTATTCCTCCGGCACATCCGCTCCGAGAAGCCCCAGTTCCCCTGCCTTTTGCATCAGGCGGCGAGCTACCCCGTAATCCTTGTGTTCCAATGCCTCCATATAAGGCGCAACTTCATTCTTCACGAAGTCCTCAGTGGTAACAATGATCATCTTATGTTCTTCACGGAAGTCCTCGGGCGTAAAAACCTCTTTGGCGGGAGTCTCTTCGACGAGAAACGCGCCTCCTTTTCTGATCACTTTCTCTGTCATGTTGCCCTCCTTCCTTACGGTTCTCTTTCAAAGACGGCTGCCGCCCCCATGCCCCCACCGATACACATGGTGACAATGCCGTACCTGGCTTTTCGCCGCTCCATCTCATAGAGGAGCTTGGTGGTGAGATACACCCCCGTGCAGCCCAGGGGATGGCCCAGAGCAATAGAGCCACCGTTGACATTAAGCTTGCCCGGGTCTATGCCCAACGTTCTGACCACATAAATGGATTGGGAGGCAAACGCCTCATTCAGTTCTATGAGATCCACCTGGTCGAGGCTGATCCCGGCATACTTCACCGCCTTGGGAATGGCCACCACCGGGCCTATGCCCATGATCTCCGGGTCCACTCCACCAACGCCGATGGACCTGAAAACGGCCATTGGTTTCAGTCCCAACTCCTTGGCCTTCTCCCGTGACATGACCACTGCCGCCGCCGCTCCGTCATTCATGGGACAGGAGTTTCCTGCCGTCACCGTCCCCCCAGCCCGGAAGATGGGCCTGAGTTTGGAGAGGGCCTCCAACGAAGTATCCGGCCTGACACACTCATCCTTATCAAATATCTTCTCACGGCTCACGGCCTTGCCGCCTTCGAAGCCGCGGTCTACCACCTTCAACGGCAGAATCTGTTCTTTGAATCTACCATCAGCCTGCGCTTTGACTGCCTTCTGATGGCTTTCCAGAGCAAACGTATCCTGATCTTGCCGGCTTATCTTGAACCGCTGGGCGACATTCTCAGCCGTCAGCCCCATGGTTATGTAAGCTCCAGGCCAAATCCCCACCAGGTCAGGATCGGGGAGCGGCTTGTTTCCCCCCATGGGGATCAGGCTCATGTGGTCCGCACCCGCAGCTACTACGACATCAGCAAAGCCACACATGATCTTCTGACTGGCAATGGCAATGGCCTCCAGACCAGAGGCACAGTATCTATTGACCGTGATACCGGGCACCCTGGAGGGCAGCCCTGCTTTGAGAGCCACGACGCGGCCCAGGTTCATGCCAGCCTCTGCCTCAGGGAAGGAGCAACCTATGATGAGATCATCGATTTCTTCAGGCTTTAGCCCTCTGGCCTTCTTGACAGCTTCCTTCACTACTTCCGAAGCCGTGTGCTCTGGCCGGCTGTTTTTGAGGCTGCCGTTATTGGCCCTGCCCAAGGCTGTCCTCACTACCGATACTACGACTGCTTCCTTCATTATCTTATCTCCTTGCCCCAGCGATTAGTTTCTCAGCGGCCTGCCGGTTTCGACCATGCTCTTCAACCTGGCTTGAGTCTTCTCTTCACCGGCAAGCGAGAGGAATACCTCCCGCTCCAGGTCCAGCAGGTATTCCTCGGTTACCAGGGTGTTCTGGTCGAGGTCACCGCCGGTGATCACATAGGCCAGCTTCTTCGCCAGATGGGCATCGGTCTCAGTAATATACCCCGCATCCCGCAATAGATAGACCATCAGTTCCAATACGGCTCTTCCTGTTCTGCCGACTACCCTGATATCGTCCCTTCGCCGCGGCGGACGGTAGCCCTCCCCGGCCAGAGAAAGCACCGATTGCCTGGCATCATAGAGCAGGTGGTCCAGGTTCATGGTGATCTTGTCATGGGGGCTCATATACCCTATACCCTGGGCATCCCGCGCAGAGTTGGACACTTTGGCTGTGGCTATGGTCTCAAAAGCTCGCGCCACGTAGGGGATAAGGTCAGGGCGGCCTCCACCGGGTGCTGCGCTGGGAACACTCGATGGTACCCAGTCAATGGCTCTGAGAACCATCTCCTTGGTGCCACCCCCACCGGGAATCAGGCCGACTCCCATCTCCACCAGGCCCATGTAGGCCTCGGCATACGCCCTCACCATGCTGGCGGCCAGGCAGACCTCACAGCCTCCTCCCAGCGTCATGCGGAAGGGCGCAGCCACCACCGGTTTCTCCGAGTATTTAATGCGCATGCAGCCCTGCTGGAAGTCCTTCACCGCCTGCTCCAAAGCCTTCCAGTCTTTGTTCATGGCAAGGCCATAGATCAGCTTGACATCAGCCCCCACACAGAAGTTGACGCCCTGGTTGCTGATAACCATCCCTTCCCAGTTCTCCTCCACCTCCGCCACGCTGTCGTTCATCATCTGAATGACATCACCATCGATGGCACTGTTGGCAGTATGAAACTCCAGGCAGACAACGCCATCGCCCATGTCCAGCAGGCTGGCTCCTGCATTGGAACGGACCACTCTTCCTTTCTTCCCCTTCACCGAAGGCAGGAGGATAATCTGCGGCTTCTCCTCAATCTCTACATAATCCGATTTCGCAAAGTCAAAGTAATAGTGCCGCCCGCGCCGCTTCTCATAGAACCGCTCCTTTCCAGCCGAGAGCATGTGCTCAATATTAGCCGGTATCCTCTCTCCTTCCTGTTGCATCCTTTCCACAGATTTCCGGAGACCAATGGCATCCCAGGTCTCAAAGGGGCCAAGCTCCCAGTTGAACCCCCACCTCATGGCCTGATCCACAGCCAGGATGTTATCCGATATCTCAGGAACCTTCGACGCACAATAGAGGAGCATCTTCTTGAGCACCTTCCAGGCAAAACGCCCGGCCCGGTCATCCGAATAAACAAGCTTCTGCAAGCTCACAGCAGGGTCAGCCACGCGCTTGAGCTCATCAAGAAGGGGTAGATTGGCTTTTCTCTGCAGGACGTATTCCATAGTGTTGTAGTCCATAGAATATATCTTGGTTCCTGAGAGATCTGTCACTTTCTTATAGAAACCCTTTTGCGTCTTGTCTCCAAGGAGGCCAGCCTCCGTCATCTTCGTCAGCAACGATGGGACAGCGAAAGCCTCCTTCTCGGATGCATCCTGGATATTGTCCCGCACGTTCTGGGCCACCTTGATGAAGACATCCAGCCCCACCATGTCGGCTGTCCTGAAGGAGGCGCTCTTCGGCCTGCCCATGGGAGGCCCCGTTATGGCATCCACTTCCTCAATGGTATAGCCAGCCTCCAACATGTCCCTGATGCCCATCAGCATGGCATAGGCACCAATCCTATTGGCGATGAAATTGGGCGTGTCCTTGGCAAAGACAATGCTCTTGCCCAGCCGCTTCTCGCAGAAATCAGCCATGAAGGAGAGCACCTCTTTATCGGTGGACATCGCAGGGATGATCTCCAGGAGCTTCATATGCCTTGGCGGATTGAAGAAATGCGTTCCCAGAAAGTGTGCCCTGGTCTCCTTCGACAGCCCTTCCGATATTTTCTCTATAGAGAGTCCTGAGGTGTTCGTGCTCACAATAGTGCCGGGTTTGATGACAGACTCAACCTTTTTCAGCAACTCCACCTTTATCCTGATGTCCTCTGCCACCACCTCGATAACCCAGTCAACATCTGATAGCCACGCCATATGGTCCTCAAAGTTGCCCGGGGTAATCAATTTGGCATCCTGTGGAACAAAGAAGGCGGGTGGGCTGGCCATGAATGTATTGTCTATGCCCGTCTTCGCCAGCTTGTTCCTGAACTCGGGCGATTCTCTGGTCAGTCCCTTCTTGATATCCTTCTGATCAAGTTCTTTCGGTACGATATCCAAGAGACAGGTAGGGATATCGACACCAGCCAAGAGTGCTGCGATCTTGCTGCCCATTACGCCAGCGCCGAGGACTGCGGCTTTCCTGATTCTCATCTTCGCTTTCATCATAGATCCCTCCATAAAATATCAGAGTGAAAAGAAACAATGGCATAGTAGCCTAGCTGAAGAAGATGGAGATGCCCAAGATAAGGAGTCATCGCTGCAATTCACCCCCCCCTGCAAGCAGCTTCCTTATGGCTGACTACAATCAGCCAGCACCGAATTCAATATCCGAGAATCTGCTATCTGAAGATAAAACTACTGTTGACGTCTCCTGATCCAAGGATTTCGCAAGTTGGGCGCGTTTATCTTGGTCATACTTGCGAAACACCTCTTGCTCGACAGCCTTAACCCCATTCAGAAATGCGCCCAAGCCCCCAATCAATGCCTCTTGCTCAGCAGGGCTAATCCGCTCCAGAACCTGCGCCAGCAAAAAGTAGCTTTCGCGATATGCCCGGTCACATGCTTCTCGCCCCTTTGTCGTTATCTTGAGACGAGTCACCCGTCGATCCCTACGGTCATCGGCTCTTTTCACCAGTCCCTTTCTAACCAGTTCATCAACTATACGCGTAGCCGCAGACTGAACAATGAACATGTCCTTTGCAAGTTCACCCATGGTAAGACTGTCTTTCTTCAAGACCGTCGTCAGCGCCTGGGTCTGCAAACTGGTAAGATCTAAATCCGAACCGGTCCTTGTTCTGTGAAGTCCGACCTTTGCCAGCACCTCGCGAAGCAGGGGCAGAAGCCTCAGCAAATTGGCTTCGTTCATCGGCATCCTAGATGCTCCTTCGCACAATACCGCCACAAGATTGTCTTGCATTTATTTATCAATGATAACTGTAACATATAATTAATATTTCACATTGTCAAGTGTATGGGCACCTAATAGTGGCGCAACGTATTTTGTGTAAATTCCCTAATGCTAAAGGGACGGGCGTATCCTCCAGGGACAGGAAAGCGAAAACCAGAGAAAGGAGGGCCACGCCCCGGTGAAAACGCTCCTCGCATGAGCGCGATTAGGAACAGTCAGAGACACCGCCTCGAACGTTTCCACATCAGAGAATGGTCTGACTAAAAGACCTTCCTTATGTCGGGATGCAGCCTGCTGCCCATCTGTTCGATAGTCTCGTGTCTTAATCTGTTGAGTTCCCTCATTTCGGCTTCGAACTCCGCGCGAGAGTACAGCAACTCAGGGTGGAAGTAGATATCGTCCACCAACCTCACTGCTGCGGGAACTTTGAAACCGGACGGAGATTCTACCCAGTCTTCCAGCCCTCCCCTCAGCAGAGAATCGAGGATGGCCAGCGTATATTCCAGTTTTATCTGCCGGTAATGTTCCCCCTCACCTATACCGCTGGTATTGATGAGGTAATAGTGCATATGAGGAAGGCCCCTCAGTATTCCATAGAATATGTTCGCGTGTTCTGCCTTATCACCTGCCATAAACGGGTCATAGAAGAACTCGGTTCTGATGGTTCCTGCCCGGGTTGGATCGCCGGCTGATGACTCCATAGCCTGGCCCAGAATCATGAGTGCCACCGTCTGCTCCAGAGTCAGCCTGGCTATCGCCGGGATCAGAGGTCCCCTGGTGAGGAGAATCAGGTTATCCACCCTTTCAACATCGATATGAGTGCTGGCATGCATGAAATCTCTTCTCTGGATGACCGCCCTTCCATTGGAAGTTATATCCAGGTTGTAGAGATCAAGGTCACCATCTTCTGTAACGTAGATGTTTTCGCCAAGGGTGCCCGGCTTGAGCAAGCCATAGTAGATCTCCGCCTGCTCCCCGGGATTGACACCATCTGTCTTCACAAATATGCCACCCATTTCAAAGCCGTGATAAGACCCGTCTGGCATTAGGGTACCCCCATCATCCTGCACCAGCCAGGACTTTTCCTTCTCTTTTTGGGCCAGTGTTTTGCCGGTGAGAGTGGTTTTTCCGTTAGCACTTAAGGAGGAAAGCAACGTCCTGGTCAGCCGATAGTCGCCATGCACTGATTGGAGGTAGTCCTCCCGGCAACCGGCGTGCAGGAAAATTCCACCCCTCCTGGTTTTGGCCACCCAGTCCTCCGAAGCAAAGACCCCCTTCTTGTATTCACCGATGTAGTTGCAGTTCCTGACCACCTTGATGACTCTGCCATCATCCAGCATAGCCAGCCTTATGGTGACATCCTTCTTAGGAAGGGGCTTTGATTTGTTGGTCTCGAAAGCCTCATCATTGAAGAATATGATCTCATAGTCTGGTTGCCCGACCCTTCGTTTTACCGGAATAAAAAGGTTCTTTCCCCCATAGGCAACATGCGCAAATTCCTCCGGGACAGTTACCCTCACCACAGTTTCACTCTCTTCATTGCCAACTGCCCTGTCTATGGAGATCAACTTCTTGGTGGCCAGTATCCTTTCGCATTGGGCCAAGAGTTCTTGCTCTTCTTTGCCAAAGGCATTGTCAACGCTATTCCGGGTAAACATCGCCGCCCGCGAGGTAGGCTCACTCCTGGCAACCATGTTTCCGTATATTGTTCTCCTGACGCCTGGCTCCCTCTCCACAATCCGTTCCAGTTCCTCATCAGGAGGGTTGTGCATCAAGCGGCCTTCCTCTGCTGCCTTCTTCCTGATCCGCCCGGCGGTTTTGGCAAATTGGCTCAGATCAAATCCTGTCATGTTAAGCCTCCAAAATGCTGGCTTTCCTGGTCAGAAGCGGGGGACACAGCACGCGATAAATTATTGCACGGTACCTGGTTGCAAAAATAGGCGCTATTTGTTTTGTGGAGGGAGACCCTTCGGCTTCGCTCAGGGTGACATATTGTATAAAAGTCAGGGTGACAAACCGCCTAAATGTCATGGTAACTTATCGCCCACTGCGTCGGGTCATCCTTCTGCAGAAGGACGACAGCCACCACTCTGGGTGTCATTATGAGCGCAGCGAAGAATCTCGGTTGTTACGCTGACTTGTGCGACCAGGCACCAGGGGGGTCGCCTACATGGTAGTAATCTACTCTCGTAAGGTCAAATTGTCTATCAGCCTTGTCTTTCCTACATAGACTGACAGAGAAACCAGGGCTGGTTGTTTTATCTCCGTTAGCTCCTTCAGCGTTTCCGGATTGGCTATGCTGATGTAGTCAATCCTGGCCAAAGGTTCCTTCCGGATCAAGTCCGTCATCTGCTGCCGCAGAATTCCAGCTTTTCTTTCTCCTTGTGACCAGAGCTGCTGGGCCAGATTGAGCGACTTCCACACAACCAGGGCTGACTGCCGTTCCTGCGGATTGAGGTAGACGTTGCGACTGCTCATGGCCAGCCCATCAGGCTCACGATGAGTGGGCACTACTACAACCTCCAGGTTCATATTCAGATCGGCCGCCATTTTCCTGACCACCACTACCTGCTGGGCATCTTTTTGACCAAAATAGGCCCTGGTTGGTTCTACAATATTGAACAGCTTGGCCACAACAGTAGCTACGCCCCTGAAATGCCCGGGGCGAGAAGCACCCTCAAGCCTCTCTGTCACCTTCAAAACATCAACCCAGGTACTGCATCCCTCAGGGTACATTTCCCCCGCAGAGGGCATGAACACCAGATCGGTTTCCTCTTTCTTCAATAGGTCCAAATCGCGTTCGGGATCCCGCGGATAACGGGCAAAGTCCTCCTTTGGGCCAAACTGCGTAGGGTTAACGAAGATACTCGCCACTGCAACTTCGTTTTCCGCCTTTGCGCGACGCACCAGAACCAGGTGCCCTTCATGGAGATAACCCATAGTAGGCACAAAACCAATGGTGCTATCTATACTTCGTCTGGCTTTCTTAAACTCGGCGATGGTTGTGAGGACTTTCATTCTGCGGGGTATCCCACCGGGATAATATAGAGGGGTCTCTGCTCCTCCGGCAGGGCAAGAATCTTGTGCACCTGATCATCATCGAAGGCACCAATAGGCACAGAACCCAGTCTCAAAGCTACGGCTTGAAGATGGATGTTCTGGGCCACATGTCCTACCTCAATACAAACATAACGGGCAGCCCGTTCTCCATACCGTCGGTCTGCCCTTTGATACTCAGCAGCAATAACTATGTTAATGGGCGCCTCCAGTACACATTCCACACCTAGCGCTGCCTCGGTAAGCTGGGGAAGTATATCACCTTTAACAGTTTGCTCCAGCTCATGCGATTGCGGTATGTAGTGATAAACGCCTTCCTTTGTCACCACATAAATCTCCAGAGGGTACAACCCCCCAGCCGATGGAGCGGTCCGAAACCCTCTCTGAAGCGTACCCTGGGCTGCCCATAGAAGCTGGGATATGTGCTCCTCGCTCAGTCGCATGGGCACAAACTTACGCCTGGACCTTCTCTTTTCCAGGGTCTCTTCTAACGAGGTGGTTCCCTTTTTCTTCGGGGGAGGAAGTTTCATCAACCCTACTCCTGTTCAAGCCCTGCCAAGAGGCCCTCATCCATAGAATGGCTCTCTTTTTCCGTAGGGAAGGTGCCGCCTTGCACCTCACCAATATAGTCAGATGTAGCTTTCTTGATTATGTCACCTAGCTTAGCATACTGCTTGGCATGCTTCGGTACAAAATCAGTGAAAAGCCCTAGGAGGTCACTGATGACCTGAACCTGCCCATCGCAATAAGGCCCAGCGCCTATGCCAATGGTGGGAACACTCGCCCTTCGGGTTATTATCCTGGCCAAAGGAGTGGGGATGGATTCGAGGACAATGGCAAAAGCGCCCGCGTCTGCAAGAGCACACGCATCCTTCACTAAACGGATGGCTGACTCCGGTGTTTTACCCTGAACCTTGAAACCGCTGAGCTGATGTACAGACTGTGGAGTAAGTCCAATATGCCCCATAACCGGTATGCCGCATTCCACTAACCGGTGCACTACCTCGGCCATCGGCTCACCACCCTCAAGCTTAACTGCCTGGGCCCCACCCTCCTGGATGAAACGGGCGGCGTTGTGAAGAGCTTCACCAATGCTGACCTGGTAGGTCATGAAGGGCATATCGCCAACGATAAGGGCCCGCTTTGTTCCCCTGACTACAGCCTTGGTATGATGCAGCATTTCTTCCATCGTTACGGGGATAGTAGACTCATAACCTAATATCACCATTCCCAGACTGTCCCCAACCAGAATAAGGGGCACACCAGCTTCATCAATCAGCTTGGCCGTAGCATAGTCATAGGCTGTGAGCATGGGTATCTTCTTACCCTTCTCTTTCATCTCCTTGATCTGACTTATCGTAACCCTCATCTCCCCTCCTTAATCCCCTGGAAGCTTTCCAAGCCTGTGACACTGATCTTCCGGCCTGCTAGAATCCTCCTTGAAAATACCACCGAATCCTCAGCCCGGCTTTGCCTGATGCACCGCCGGTATCTAGAGTTTCTTCAATGACATTCTCCCCGACGCAAGCGTCGGGGTATCACAGTAACCTTAGTTGGTCTTTGTGAATCTGAACATATTGAGATGCACGTCCTTGCTCTTTAACATATTTCCCGATGGCTTTTTCATTCCCGTGTTTCCCAACAG
>JAPLHP010000014.1 GCA_026389585.1 Chloroflexota bacterium
TGGTCAACCGCCCGCTCCGCAGTAATGGACACAAGCCAGGTCCGCATCATCCTTGGCGTAGATCTTACAAAGCCTTTTATGACAAGGGGTGACAAATTCGCTGAACAATTAGGGTGACATTTTCGCTGGACAACAACATAGGGAGCTTGATATGTAATGCAAAATGCACTACAATAGCACCGTGAACAAACTGAGCATAGACCGCCAAACCGAGATCATAAGAGTCCTGCGTGAAGGCAACTCCATACGCAGTACCGCTCGCATAACTGATACAGCTATCAATACAGTGGTCAAGTTGCTCAGGGATGTTGGTGCCGCGTGTTTAGAGTACCAGGACAAGTCAATGCACCATCTACCATGTAAGAACCTTCAGTGTGATGAGATTTGGAGCTTCGTTTACTCGAAGGCTAAGAACGTACCAGAGGAACACGATGGTGAATTTGGTTACGGCGACGTCTGGACGTCCACGGCAATAGATGCAGACACAAAGTTGGTTCCTTGCTGGCTTGTTGGCTGAGAAATATCGAATTTGCTTATGAGTTCATCAATAACCTGAAGGGTAGGCTTTCAAATAGAATCCAGATCACTACAGATGGTCACAAGATGTATGCTGAAGCAGTGGAACAAGTATTTGGTGCTGATGTTGATTATGCCATGCTGGTGAAGTTCTACGGTCAAGAACCGGAGCAAGAGAAGCGCTACAGTCCGGCCAAGTGTACTGGGGCAGAGAAACATAGAGTCATGGGCAATCCTAATATCAAGGCAGTCTACACTAGCTTTGTTGGCGTCAGAATCTCACTATGAGGATGAGTATGAGACGATTCACCCGTTTGACCAATGCCTTTTCAAAGAAACTGGAGAACCATGAATATGCTCTGGCTCTATAGTTCATGCACTACAACTTTGTGAGACCTCACAAGACGCTGGCTAATCCCTATCCACGAACTCCGTCAATGGCAGCAGGTATAACAGATGATGTGTGGACAGTTGAGGACATTGTGAGCTTGGCTGATCGGAGATGAATCAAGGGAAAAGTGCTAAGGCCAGGTCATTACGCCTTTTCGTGAATCCCTTGTGGGAATCATCTAATAGCTTGAACCAATCTGCCATTTTGGGTTTTATCTGATGTTCCACTATCAGATGTGCAATGATTTGTTCCACACTGAGTCTACCTGTGGGGAAATGCATGTGTTTTATCGTCTTGTCATTACGGAACGCATTTAGATGCAGGTGTGCGTGCGGAATAATTTTATTCGGTTCTGGTTTCAGGCTGTATTCGTAGCGAAATATCCATTTGCTTTCGTCATCTGGGTTGGGTGATTTAGAAAAAGTGTAACGGCACTCTTCAACAATGATTTTGCTTCGATTATCCACGCAAGCTAACTGACGAAAATGTAAATAACTGAGCGGTTTCAGTACAAGAGGAAGGAAGTTGCCATTTTGAAAACAAGTAATGAAGAGACAATCAGCACGCTGCAATATAGTAAGTCGACTATCCGTAATAGTCCTGTTGAAGACGCTATTCAGATAATCGGCGTACTCACGAAGTTTCTGGATATCTCCGACATTCTTACTCTGCAAACTTCAATATCATCTCAATATCGCGCACAGCAGTAGAACGTGGCAACTTACCGGCTTGTTGGCGCTTACGAAATTCACTGATAGTCATACCTAGTCTCTTTTTGCTTTCCTTGCTAGCGAGTTCCAAAGCTTCTTTCTTGTTGAGTGAGATAACGTCTCCGTATGTTACCATCTTATCCCCCTCACCTCCATACTAAAAGATGCAATAAACCCCTTGCTAGGTAGAACTATGTACGGAAGTAGTCATATCCTAAAGTAACAGCAACACATTTGTCAATATTTTTTCATAAATGAAATCAAGAAAACATAACACAAAAATATCTCATTATTTCTACCCCAAAGTTCATACTAAATGGGCACTTCTGTAAATTTTCAAAATGATACACTACCGCGTCCCATAATATTCTTCCCAGGGTGGCAGGCGGTTATTCTGATCGGGAAAGACATCAAGTCAAGCTATAGAATATGCCAGTCAACCGCCACTTGGGTTACAATAGGCCTATGACCCGGGACAATGGTTCCATCGAGAGGAGTGCATGATACACATCAGGCTGGCTACTGAAGAGGATATCCCGAGGATCATTGAGCTATACGATGAGCTGACTATCACCACTTCGCAGATTGAGAAAAGCCGGAGTCCTTCTCCGGATCATTACAAAAGGGTGTTCGCTGAGATTTGCTCCGATCAGAGGCAGGAGCTTCTTGTGGCTGAGGATCAGGGCGAGGTCGTGGGTACCCTGGTATTCCTACTGGCGCCAAACCTCTCCCACAATGGTACTCCCTGGGCTTTCCTGGAGAACCTGATAGTCACCGAGAAACACCGGCGCAAGGGTGTTGCCAGATCGCTCCTGGAATATGCCGTCGGTCGTGCCAGAGAGGCGGGATGCCACAAGGTGCAGCTCTGCAGCGGCAGGACCCGGGAGGAAGCGCATCAGCTCTACCGGTCACTGGGTTTTGAGGCGTCAGCCTATGGCTTTCGTCTGTACTTTTGAAGGCCGAGCTTGTCCCGGAGAGAAGGCACACATGAAAGACCTTGAGGTTCACTGCCACTCAGGCCGTCATTACCCTGAGCGCCCTGTCTCCTTCATACTTCACGGCGTGACATACAAGGTTGAGGGGATTGACAGGGAATGGCTGGAACCGGGGGTGAGGCACTTTCGAATCTGCACTGAGGACAAGATATTCTTTGAACTCTGCTATGATGAGCAGAATGACGAATGGTCAATCTGCTAGCATGTTCTTGAATGCAGACAGCAGCTGGCTATATGGCCAGTCCGGCGCTACGTCCGTCAGCGACGGCTTCTGCTATCCCCCGGGGGTCGACACAGTCCCCGGCGAGGTGCACTGCGGGTACGGTGCGCCTCAGTTCCTCCAGGAGCGCCGTATTCGGCCTGCCACCTGCAGCCAGGACTATGCTATCGGCAGCAATGGTTTTCTCCTGTCCCTCCTTGGTGATGATGAGCAGGCCGCCTTCCGTCAACTCCTGACATTTCACGCCGGTTAAAACGGTGACCTTCATGTAGGCCAGTCTGGCCAGCAGCAGCTTCCGGAGAGCCAGCGGCATTACGCCTGCCACCTCGTCCAGCATCTCCACAATCGTCACTTTCTTGCGCTGTTTTGCCAGGTACTCTGCTGTCTCGCATCCCACCAGCCCACCCCCGATGACGGCTACCGCGTCTCCCACCTTGGCGCCGTTCAGCACCTGCTTCGCAGTTATGACATTGGCTCTGTCGATTCCTGAAATGGGTGGCACAGAGGGAGTCACCCCTGCAGCCAGGACCACTGCATCCGGCCTGGCCGCGGATATCAGTTCAACAGTAGCCTCTATGCCCAGCCTGACATCGATGCCTCTCTTAGTCATCTGGGATGTGAGGTAGTCGACAAAGCCAGGGAGGTTGTCTTTGTGCGGCGGAACTACAGCCTCAAGCAACTGCCCGCCCAGCCTTGCCTGTTTCTCATAAAGCGTTACCTGATGACCCCTTAATGCAGCCACTATGGCTGCCTCCATGCCGGCAGGGCCGCCGCCCACCACAACCACCTTCTTGCTTCTCCCGGCCGGCTTGATCTCAAATTCCCGCTCTTTGCCTGCAGCCGCATTGACGGAGCACATTATGCCCTTTCCCTTGACCGTCTGATTGTCGATGCACCGCAGACAGCCTATACAGGGCCTAATCTCATCCACTCTTCCTGATGCTGCTTTCATGGGGAGTTCAGGGTCGGCGATCAGACCCTTACCTATAGCAATGAGGTCGGCCTTGCCCTCCTGCAGCGTCTTCTCGCCGAGTTCCGGAGTTATCCTGCCCGCGGCAATGAGCGGGATTTTCACCATCTTCTTCATTGCTTCCACGAAGGGAAGTAGCCCTCCGGGGGCTTCTGCGGTCGGCGGCGGCAGACGAGGGATGATGCCCCACAGCATTGCGGCTATCTCCAGGGCATCAGCCCCTGCCTCCTCGGCCATTTGGGCTATCTGTTGTGCCTCCTCAGGGGTAATACCTGACCCGGGACCGAGTTCCATAGCGCTGATTTTGCACAGCAGGGGATAAACCTCCCCCACGGTCTCCCTGACGGCATCGATGATCTCGAGCAGGAACCTGGCCCGATTCCTCAGATTGCCTCCGTACTCATCCTGACGAACATTGGCTGTGGAAGAGAGGAACTGCGCCACCAGATAATAGCCGGTGCTATGGATCTCCACGCCATCGAAGCCGGCCCTCCTGCCCCGTTGGGCTCCCTGGGCGAACTTGCGGACCAGGTCTTTGATCTCGCCGACGGTCAGCTCTCGTGGCATCTCGCCCTCATAGCCCACTTGTGTACCGTATGGCATCGGAACCGGCGAAGGGGCGACCGGTTGAATACCGGTAATGGATGACTTGGCTCCTCTTCCGCCATGCTGCAACTGCAGTACTGCCTTGGCACCATGCTGGTGGATGACCTCCGCGATCTGGCTCAAACCGGGGATGAACCTGTCGTTGTCTATGGCCAACTGGTATGCAGTTGTCTTGCCCACAGGGGCATCGATGCACGTCGTCTCCACGATCACAAGACCGACACCGCCCTTAGCCCGTTGCTCGTAGTAGGATCTGATTCTCTCCGTGACGTGGCCGTCAGGCGTGGCCATGTTTGTTCCCATCGGCGGCATCACAATGCGGTTTTTGAGTTCCATTTGTCCGATGCGTGTTGGTTCAAACAGCTTCGGAAAATGCAGCGTGTTGCTCAAGGGCGTACCTCCTTGTCCAAGCATCACCTGACTATCAGGCAGGCTTGCCTGCCTTGTAATGGGGTGATTGGCTCAACATCCACCGGCGGATGAGTGGGGCAAACAGTCGCATCAAATACCTTTTATAGCCCAGAGAGGCGGCCACCTCCTGAACGAAGTCTTCAAAGGAGTGCTGCTGGTACTGGAGAATCCTCTGGCTTTCAGCGGTATCGAGCCAGTCGGTGTATGAAGAGGCGCAGGAGGCGAAGGCTCTGTCCGGAAGCCTGCCGATCCCCATAGACTCCATCATGCGGCCGACAAAATCTCGATAGTACAACTGGCTATCTGCCCCGCCGCCGATAAGCAGAATCTTCCCCCAGACTTCATCGCAGATCACCGCATTGGCCAGAGCCAGCCCCACATCCTGCGGATGTACAAATTCCACGCGCGCTCCTGGGGGAGCATCGAACATCTTCGGACTGAATCCGCTCAGCGCCTGCGGAGGGACAACTGCCAGGCGGAGGATGGCCCAATCAAACCCCGACTCTTTGACCAGTCTCTCACATTCCACTTTGTGACGGTTGTAATTGTCCATCGGCTGCACCGGATCGGAAACGGTCCTGGGCGGCGGCTTCTGCTGGCATTCGCCGAAGACGCTGAATGAAGAGATGAAGATGATCTTGGGTGGTGAGGGGAGGTTCCTCATGGCGTGGAGAAGATTCTTGGTGCCGCCTACGTTGACATCCGAGGCCAGCTCGGGCTTATCGTCACTGGCAGGAGGCAGGATAAATGCCATGTGAATAACGGCCTCTTGATCTTGCACGGCAGCGGCCACGTCATCCGGGCGGCGCATGTCGCCCCACACCACATCTATCTGCCCTTTGAATCTCCTGGCATTCCTCTCGTTGCCCTTTGTCTGGATGTCAAAACACCTCACCTGGTGTCCTTGCTCACGCAGCTTTGTCAGGCAGCTTCTTCCAACGTTTCCGAATCCGCCTGTTACGAGGACTTTCATAGCAGCACTACCATCTCGCCTAGCCCTGCCAGTGAACCCGGTGCACTGAACCTTGTTCTCCCCCAAGTGTGTCCGGATGGGGTGGTTCCTGACAGGGTCTTTCTTCTATTTTGAAACCCTTTCATCGATAAGCAAAGTCCGCGTCTTGCCTCTGTCCTGGAACGTCTCTTCGTCAGCAAGAAAGATCTTGCCCACTTCCGTCTTGTAGTCGCCCAGTATTTCCTGGACTTTCATAGCCCCTTCTATGTCATCGAACCAGAATTCAGTGATGCAATCGAAGTCCATCTCCTCAGCACCAGGCATAGCGATGGGGTAGTTCCGCACGTATCTCTTGAAAGTGGGGAAATGCTTCAACGCCAGCGGCGCATGCACTTCCTCGTAGTGCTTGACGAACTCCTCCCGTGATATTCCTGGCTTTCTCTTGATCAGCGCGATTGTTTTCAGCATGCTGCTCTGCCTCCTGTATGAATTGTTTCTCTCACCTGTGTTTTATGACCTGGAACCAAACGGTTCTGGCCATCTTTTTGGCCGGATAACGGCTCCTCCGAGCCTGACATCGGTTGCCTCGGACAGTAACACAAGTGCTTTCTGCCTGTCAACCTGCAAGGTGATACGGAACAGTATGGTCTGTAATGCAGAGGGACATGGACATCGCTTGTCCCACCACCGCTCGCCTGATATTATTGCCGCTGTGGACTTGCTTTCCATACTCCTGATAGCACTTGGCTTGTCCATGGACTGCCTTGCTGTCGCCATTGCCGGTAGCATCTCGATGCAGGACTTTTCCTACCGCCAGGCATTGCGCACCTCTCTTTCCTTCGGGTTATTCCAGTTTGGCATGCTGATTCTGGGGTGGCTGGCCGGGAAAACGCTTGTGGATATAGTGGGGCATTACGATCACTGGGTGGCCTTTGCTCTGCTCTCCGTGGTCGGTGCAAGGATGATCTGGGAGGCACGCAGTTCTCATAAAGACGGTCAGAAACGGACCAACATCACTGAGGGAATTGCCCTGATCACCCTTTCTGTGGCAACCAGCATTGATGCGCTGGCAGTCGGACTGAGCCTGGCCTTTTTGAAGTCAAGGATAATGATTGCCGCCCTGATAGTTGGGGGCATTGCCTTCCTGGTGACGGGTGCAGGTTTCTATGCGGGCAGACGAATCGGGACGTGGTTTGGCAGATGGGCCACGGCGGTTGGGGGATTAGTCCTCATAGGCATTGGAGTGAGGATTGTGGTGACCCACCTTGTTTAAGAAGCCGGCGCGTTGCAGGGGCAAAGTGCGCTGCGCCCTCCACCACTCAGTAGGGATAGACCTTGAGGTCTGTCCGCTAATTTCGGACAGAACTGAAGCTCTGTCCCTGCTTGAAAGAGAGATGTTTCCCCCTCCCTCTAACTCCCTCCCGCCAGGGGAGGGAGAATGGCTGGATTCCCGCTTCCGCGAGAATGACACAGTGGGCAATATGAGGACGACAGCCACGCGTTGCCCCGTCGTAGGGGGCGGTTTTCAAACCGCCCCGAGAGGGCTGAACCCACCCCAACGCCTTTCCTTGAGGGCGCATAGCTGATCCTTCTGCTGAAGGATGGCTCATAGCTCATGGCTGTTTGTGGAGATTGCTTCGTCGTCCTTCTGCGGATCCTTCCCAGAGTGAATGGCTCGCAATGACAATGTTCTTCTCTTGTCATTCACACGAACGTGGGAATCCAGGAGGGGATATCTGCAATGCCCTCTCCCTTCGATGGGAGAGGGCTAGGGTGAGGGTGATGTTGCCCCCTCCCTCTAACTCCCTCCAGGGGAGGGAGAATGGCTGGATTCCCGCTTCTGCGGGAATGACATGTGAGGGAAAGGGGAATGACATTAGTGAGCAGGGCGTGGGAATGATTACTGTCTCTCAGTAGGGATAGACCTTCAGGTCTGTCCGCTAATTTCGGAACGTAGCAGGATTCACGCATTATGGAGACAACCTCCACAAGCGACAAGTTGACATCATGTGATCACAGTGATAAGGTCGTCAGAGATATCCATCCACTGCTGGCCAACGGGGGGATTGGGGGACAGTTAGCATGGCACACATAACCTCAAAGAGTTATCGCAACCTGCAGAATAGACTGGATCAGGCACCACAGGGTGCGCCTCCTTCCGGAGCTCTCTCCAGAATATTGGAGATACTGTTTACCGGAGAGGAAGCGGAACTGGTGTCCGTTCTTCCCATTAATGCGTTTACCCTTGCAGAGGCGGCCAAGCTCTGGAGAAAGTCCGAGGGTGAAGCCAGAATGATACTGGATACACTGGCGGACAAGGGTATTCTGTTTGATCTCGCCGTTGGTGAAATCCAGGCCTATGTTATGACTCCCACCATGGCGGGGTTCTTTGAGTTCTCCTTGATGCGTTTAGATGGCCGCTTCGACAAGGAAGTCCTCTCCGAGCTGTACTACCAATACGTCAATACCGAACCGGATTTCATCAGGTCAGTCTTTGCGATTGAACCCAGCATATTGAGAATCTTTGTCCAGGAAGACACGATCTCAGAAAACGACAGGGTCGTGGTACTCGATTATGAGAGAGCCACCCACATCATCGACACAGCCACCCGCATTACCGTCGGTATCTGCTACTGCCGCCATAAAATGCAACATCTGGGGAAAGCCTGCCAGAATCCTCAGGAAGTCTGTCTCACCTTCAATACGGCAGCGGAGAGTCTCGCCAAGCATAAGATCGCCAGGGAGATCGGTCAGAAGGAAGCCCATCGGATTCTTGAAGAATGTATGGAACTTGGCTTGGTGCAACTGGGGGATAACGTGCAGGAGGGTGTCAACTGGATCTGCAATTGTTGCTCTTGCTGTTGCGATGGCCTGCTGTCATATAGAAAGCTGGGTTACAATGCGAGGATAACCACGAATTACATCTCCGGACAGGGACGGGGTGAATGCAAAGAGTGTGGCAGTTGTGTCGAACGATGCCCTGTTGATGCCATCAGTCTTGGCGAAGACAAAGACGGTAGCGAATATGTCAGGGTTGACGCCGACCGGTGCATTGGGTGCGGCGTCTGCGTCAGGTTCTGCCCCACCGGGAGCAGGGTTATGGAAAGAAGGAAAGAGACGATGTTTGTACCGAGAGACTCCTTTGAGCGCATAGTTCTCAGTGCGATCACCACAGGGAAACTGCAGAACCTGCTTCTCGATAACCGCACGCTCTGGAGAGAAGATGTATTACGTCGTCTTCTGAAGCTCATCCTCTCTCCGCAACTATCCAGAAGGCTGTTGGCACAACGGCAGGTACGGTCGAGATTTATGGAAGCGTTGATAAGAACGCAACGCTATACTGTCGTTAACAAGATAGTTAATAATGGGAGGAAGCCGGACTATTCGCACTCCGAGCTGGCGAGAGAACTGCCGGGGTTATAGGATGACCGCTGTTAGCAGAACAAGGATGGTTATCCTCCATCCTGCTGTCCCTGCTCTCTGTGTGGTTGACAATGAAGCAGAGCAGTGTAGAAAAGCCTCACGTGAGATGGCACTGAGGTTGATGCCAACCACCTGGAAGAGATGAAGAAGAGTCCCTTGCCAACCGCGCCAGGCGGCTGGTGCTATCTGATGTACGAAGATATCCCCCGGTACGACTGGTCACTGAAGCTAATCCTGGGGGCCATTCTGGCGGGCACTCTCGTAGCAGGGATTGTGCTCCTCTTTGTTGATGTTGCAGGAGGCCTGACGATGCTTGGGGTGACTCTCCTGGATGCGCTGCTCTTTTACTTTGTTGCACCGCGGCGATACCAGATATTCAATACCAAGGTCAGAATAGTGCTGGGATGGCCGTTCGGTATGGACATTCCCCTATCCACCATAAAGGAGGCCAATCCGGCCTCCAGGGGGGACACCTTTGGCTATTGGGGCATCCGATTGGCTACCTCGTCGAGCGGTGCGATGGAGATCGTCCGCACGAAGGGCTGGAACGTCGTCATATCACCATCGAATAGAGAGGCTTTTCTGGAGCGTCTGAATCAATCGCTCAAGGCTGTACAGGACTCACAATAGCGGAGTGGCTAGAATCGCTTTTGGATAGCCCTGGTACAACCTTCATGACGCCTGTGCCGTTGCGTGAGGTTGCCTCTCCATCTTCAATGCCCCATACGACTGAATAAACATGCATATTATCTCGGCATACACCACAATCTTCTGTCCGGTTGCCTGAATCCTGACGCCGTTCGATGTGTCGGCATGCGGACCGCCGAACAGCAGCCAAAGGTAGATCGCCAGGATAAGGGCAAAACCCAGATAGGTGAACGCATAGACCCTGGGATAGTCTTCACTGAGGAATATGGCAGCGGAATACAGTGCCACCACCAGGAGGAACGTGGTGAATGCGATGTAAACGAACAGCCTGTGCACTGTGAGATGGAGGTCCGACGGCGCGAGCGCGACGCCTGCGTATGAAACAGCCGAGACTGCGCCGAAGATCGACCCGAAGACAGAGAGATTTCTGGTGGCTCTCCTTCCTGCAAACAGGCGGGGGATGGCTGCAAAGAAGAGAACGAGGACCAGCGCGCCGACTGAGAGCGCGGTGATGAAGAGGGGAGAGGAAACTGTATTCGAGTCTCCGGCGTAGGTGGCAGTTCTACCCAGATCGCTGAAGAAGTTGCTCCAGAATGAATAGCCTGTCGTCTCGGGGTTGGCCTTCGTTCCACCCGGATAGAAGAACATGGCAACGACAGTGAGAACGACGAACTGGGCGCAACCGGCCATGCCCAGGATAAATGCCCACCGTCTCCAGTTCAGGCTGCTGTTCCCCATAACATTTGCTCCTTTCCAGTTCGGGCTCGATCTAATCTGTGTAATGCCCCCAGCAAGGACGTGCCTTCGTGCAGTGCTGGCGCATGAGTCTACGGACATCTAAGGCGAATAGATATATTTGCATGGAAATCGGCTTGGACAATATCATAAGCAGCGAGGGGGTGTCAACTACCATCACTAAGACTGGTCACTGTCTGGCCGACCGAAACCTCGATCCACCTTCCTCAATATCAGCCAGGCTATGCCCGTGGCGGTGATCGCTATTGCAACTCCTCCGATGATATCGACAGGGTGATGGCCTTTGGCCGCTACCCTGGCAATGCCGATGAGTATCCCCAGTATTCCCAGGAACAGCCCGAGCTTGCGGTGATAGGCAAATACCACTGCCGCGGTCACCATCGCATACAGGGCATGATCCGAGGGGAAGCCGTTATCTGGCTGGTGATGAATGATCGGTTGGACGTGTTCGACTACGAAGGGGCGGGTATCATAGTAAAGATGGCCGGCAACCCATGCTGCCAGGAAGGCGATGGGGAAGGAGAGAATGGCCAGCTTTACTATCCTGGTTCGGACCGTTCCTTTTGACAGGAGTGCAGCGACCACGCCTATCAAACCGACGGCAGCGATAAGATACTCGCCGGCAATTATTATCAGTGTATCCACATGTGGGATTATATCACGATATTAAATTGACTGGCCTGACTTGAAGGCTCCGGCAAGGGTATCACGGGAGAAGTAGTCTCCCGTCCGGCCTGCAGTGGCGTACTCGTACAATGCGGTGGTATAGATGGACTGCAGAGTGGATGAAAGGGCCACAATGAACAGCACACCAAGCACAGCAATGGAGATGAGGACTATGCCGATGGCCAGTCCGGCGGTGCTCCCGCTGGTCAGAGCGAGTATACCGGTTATCCCGAACACTGCGCCCACAACCAGGGCCAGAAGCCCCATCGCCAGCGTTATGCCAGCCTGCCCGACAACCGCCTCACCCCAGCTCCGCTTGATGACGCCAACCGAGCGTTTTATGGCTTCGAAACTGCCCACCCCCTCGTAGGCAATGACGGGTATTACAAAGAAGGTTGCCAGGCTCCAGGCCATTCCCACCAACCCGATGGCAATCTGAGCCACGATTCGCCCCCAGCCTTTGGTATTGTTGCGGGCGGCTCCTTCCAGCAAGCGCAGCAGCAGGCCTACGATGGCGGCAATAACCGCCCAGGTGAGGACTGCCCCCAGACGTTTGTTGGCTTCCCGGACTCCGTATCCAAGAGTGGGGTTACCCCCTGACAGACGGAGCTTGACCGACGCCACCAGCGCTACCTGAAAATAGATGGTGATAAAGTAGGTGCCGAAGTAGAACAAAAAGATGAACAGTATGCCAAGAGCAGATACGCTCTGGCTGCCGCCAAAGGCGCCCGTTGCGAACCCCACACCCCCAAGTATGCCTGCTACCACCACACCTGCAATGAAAGCGATGATGGGGAAGATCATCAACTCCGGGTCTTTGCGCACGACCCCCAGGCTCTGCTTGGCCAGGTTCCAGCTTCTTCCTATCGATCCAAACACACTGCCTCCTTTCGCACTGCCTGCCTTGCGGCCAGGCAGGTGCTATGGTTATGTAAATAGTACCTCTCTAAGCCTGAGAAGCTCTGACAGCAGGTCAGTATAAGACTGTCAGTGTTAGAAAAACGTTAGAGGACTGCTAGAATTTCCTTAGAATTTCGGGTAGTGTGTCATTTTGAAAGTGGCTACGGCCAAATTGACGTAGATGATATAATGAACTCAGCATCGACTGAGGAGGTCACAATGAAACCAAATCCAACACAGAAACAGGGAAATGTTGCCAGGCCAGTTCCGGTTCCTGGCGGAGTGAGATGGGATGAGTCTGGCGATGGGGCAAGCCTTTGGCCGGAAAAGGTCATAAGTCCCTTGCCAGATAAGGCTATTCCTCTTCCGAAGTATAGTCCACCAAAGAAATGACAAACTGCGACGACCAAGCGCCTGATGAGTTTAGGATCTGTGTTCCCTGATTTCTTTGGTGAGCGCACGACAGTCATCGAATGTGCTCCATAGAGTATCGAGTGCCCAGAGTAGAGACCCTATGATAAAGATGATCAGCACAGGCCTTCCCGCGTGTGCCGGTAGATACTGGATCATGAATATGAGGACGGCACCCAGAGCGAACATCAAGCCAGATGCCTTGGCAATCAGTCTGAAGTACCTGAATCTCTGTTTGCATCTCTCGTCAATCCACACCTCCTTAAATATGCGGCCTAGCTTCCAGCCAACCCCATTATCTCTTCAGGGGCATCCGTAAAATCAGGCTCTCTACGATACGTGAGGTTATTTCAAAGACCTGATTGATTTTCCTGACGATTGTCCTGTCTGATTCCGATATTTTTTGCCCCATTGAAATTCCCTCTCCCTTCATCAATATGTGCCGATGGATATCGTCACTTCTGGTTGTTAGATAATGGCAATTCCGCAGCGGTTAAGCCTTTCAGGTTTGAAAACAACTTCCGTCCACTTGTCGACAAGCACGTCATATCGTTGTCTCCCCGACTTTGTCTTTGTTGTTGGAGTTAACTTGATGAGACATCCTTCTGCCCGTCGCTTTAGGTCATTGGCAAGCAGCACCACGTTCGAACCTGGAACTTGGAGTCTGCTTTTATCCCTGTCATAAATTATGTATCCTACCCCTGTACGACTTGAGAAGACCGCCTCGAAGGATTTTTTCCCGACCTGATATCGAGGTGCATGAATAACAAGTGTCGCCGCCCTTTTCATGCTCTCTCCTTCGTCCTTCGAGGCCATCTTTGCACCAGGGTCGACCGGAACTTCAGTCGTAGAGGCAACTCCGGCAACAAAGTGTTCCAAAGCCAATCCTAGCACTCTCCGCAGTGTTGCATTAGGCGGCTCAAATACAAGACCTAATTCTATTGCTCGTTTTTTGAGCTCAGTCATAACTTCATCGTCGATTCGGATCACTGGAGCCATTAATATGACCTCCCCTATATTCGCTACTTTGTTATTTTGTTACATTAAATGGAATTGTATATTGTATTAAGCAGCTTGTCAAGAGGAAAGGCAGCAAGGTAGTGTATCAATGATACACTACCGAATTTGGAGGGCTGAGAGATCCAGACTGTGGTATCAGGTGCAAAAATATAGCTATAATAGACAGCACACTGGCGTCTCGGTGCACGTGTTTCCTGCTAATAAGTATGTCCTGCTTACCGGCAAGCAAGGAGTCAAATATGGTCGAGCAACATACGGCATACTACGCGTCCGAAATCGGGGCCTTAGAGATTGTGGGGACGGCGGACGGTATCCTGTCGGTGCGTTTTGCCAGTAATACGGGTGGTAATGGTGCCCAAATTCACGAATGCCTGCAACCCTGCGTGAGGCAACTCGACGAGTATTTCTGCGGCAGACGCCGGGAATTCTCGATACCTGTCCGGTTGCAGGGCACTGATTTTGAAAAACGTGTCTGGAAGGCCTTGCGCAGGATTCCCTATGGCCATACCAAATCATATTCAGAAATCGCCAGGGAAATTGGTTATGAGAAGGCCGCCAGGGCTGTCGGTAATACGGCCAGGAAGAACCCCCTGGCGATCATTGTCCCCTGTCACCGTGTTATTGGCAAGGATGGGAAACTAACGGGATATGCCGGTGGACTATGGCGAAAGGAATGGCTGCTGAAACACGAAGAGACTCATTAGGAGGCGGCCGCCGCCGTGTTCACAGGGGTTCTTTGTTCCTCAGCAACCCTTCAACCAGGGCAACAACACCCAACAGCGGTCCCTGAAAATCGGGCTGGCGGATCTCGGCCGTGGCATAGATATGAGAACTCCGACTGAGCTCCATGTCTGCCGCATCTCCGTCAGTGACCAGGTATGTCTTCATGCCGATATTGGCCACGATCATATCATTCACCGGGTCATTCCCTATCATCAAACATGCCTCCGGGGGCTCGCTGATTCTTCTGCAAATCTCCTGATAGTATTCAAGGCGGGGTTTGCAGTAGGACGTATTCTCGATGTGGGTTACCAGGTCAAATTGCAGGTCCCCGATGCCTGCCCACGATAGCCGCTTGGTCTGAGCCGTCAAAGGCCAGATGGGGTTAGAGGCAATCACCAGCTTCACGTCTGTCTTCTCTAATCGGAGGAACAGTTCGCGCACCCCTGGAGACACCGAGACCAGAGACTGAAGGTGATCGTACTCGGTATCGTAGAACCTCATAAAACGTTTCCAGATTTCGTCCCTGAATCCTTCGTAACCGGTGCAGAAGACGTTCAGGAAACGATCTGCGTTAGACATTTCGCCATTGTTATTCAGCAGCGACTGGATGCCCTTGAGGAGCCTCTCTATTAAGACGTCACCGGGCATAATATCAGCGAACACCAGCATGATCCCGGGGAGGTAGCTCTCAAAGAACTTGCGTTCGCTGTAGTGAATCAGCGTATTGTCCAGATCAAAAAGGATGGCCTTAAGCATAATACATTCCCGGTCTTGGCTTACTGTTGAGATATTCTACTGCCATGAGCGCACTACAGCAAACGTTTCGTTGCCATAGGTAACTGCAGGATCGGGACATGGTACGTTTGCCCACCAACTGCCCGATTTGCCTGGTGGGGCAGACCGCATCCTGACTTGGGTGCTGATCGTGAAGATAGTGGTCTCCACCCTGTTGGATATTGTTGTGCGAGTTTGGCTTTCGTTGCTAGTACTATTACGTTAAGTACTCTTGACAATGACCTGGCGTTGAGCACATACTATGGTCATGAACAAAACACGTGCTCAACGCGAACGACTGAAGGGTTTTCTGGACAGCATGTTGGTGTCCCTGGACCGCTCGGAGCGTCGTCGGTGGGGTGGTGTCTACGTGCGGGGACTGCTAGCGACAGGTGGACGCAAGGCAACGGCGAGCATGGCCGCCCATGTGTCGGACGGCAACGTGCAAGCGATGCAGCAGTTTATCGGTCAGAGTCC
>JAPLHP010000015.1 GCA_026389585.1 Chloroflexota bacterium
GGAGACGGAGAAGTTCACCACCTACTACGGCTATCCCTATGATACGGACGGCACCAATGCCTCTGTAGGGTACTTCCTGGGCTTTGATGTAGCGGCCACCCCGGAGGGCCGGAAGGCCAGGGAGCCCCTCCATGACGGCACTGTCTCGCCGGTGCAGGGTCAGGACAAGAAGGGACCCAGTGCGGTGCTCAAGTCCGTGAGCAAGGTGGACCCCCTGCTCTCCTGCAACCACCTCTTCAACCAGAGGTTTGCCCCCCATTTCCTGGAGGGAGAGAACCGGGAGGTCTTTGCCAACTACCTCAAGACCTGGGCTGACCTGGGGATACATCACATCCAGTTCAATGTGATCGACCCCGGGATACTGAAGGATGCCCAGAAGCATCCTGAGCAGCATGCCGATCTCATCGTCAGGGTGGCGGGCTATGCCGCCTACTTCGTGGACCTGACCAAGTCACTCCAGGATGATATCATCGCTAGAACGGAACATTCCTTGATAGCATAAAGGGCCATAGGACAGGCAGATCATCGGATTGTAGGCCTCACTGCAAAAGTGAGGCCTACATCGTTTTGTTTTGGAGACCGGGCACCCTGGTTGCCAACGGAGGATCAGGTCGGTTTTGAGCGGATCGTTCTCCTTAGCCAAATTAAGGCGACCACTGTCATTATCGCTGTTATCAAGAAGGAGCAGAGGACAGTCAATTTCTGAACCATGGTTGCCTTTAGAGCGATAGTTGCCAACCAGATGATGGGAGCCAGCCCACCTCTCACCACCGCCCTTAGAGAATCATGGTGGGCAATAAATCTGGCAACGGGAGGGCTGCACTTATAATAGAGGGAAACGAAATATCGCCCTGGAGCATTGGTCACCAGGTATCTGTCTCTGAAATCCCTCAGCACCTGTATTTCGCTGGCCATGGGCGTACCATAAGCAGCGGTGGCGATGAAACACCGAAACTCCTTGATAGCGTAAGGGCTGCTGGATGAAGTTATGCTTCCGCTGTTGGCTGTAATGGTGACGTTGTCGGCAACGGTATTGCACTTGGCCTGAATGTTGAAGGTACCGGAGGCCAGCGTTGTTACATTATCCCCTGTCTCACCGAAGAGGCCGTTACTGTTGCCATCGAAGATCATGCCGGTTGGATCGGACCATAAAGTCACCGATGTCGTATTATCGCTGGTTGCCATGTTGTCATAAGCATCATACGCGATGACCGTAACGGTGAACGACACGCTAGTTTGCTGAGTATCCGAGGCAGAGGTGACCGTGTAGTAGTCGATAGATCCTGCCGTGACGGTCAAAGTAGCATCGCCAGGCAATGCGCCATAGGTACCTCTCACTGTCCAGGTTCCGACCTTCTCTGAGGTGTAGACGTTGTTGGTCCAGTAGCCACCGTCACCTTCCTCCACTATCTGGAAGCTGGTTACACTAGTGACATCCCAGCTATTGAGCCAGGCATCAAAGGCTGTAGCTGTGTGCTCCTGTGTCCCACCGGCAACAACCGTGGCCATTTTGGGTAAGACCCCAATATGGTCGGCTAGGCCAGCTTTGACGGTGAGAGTCAGGCCATAGGCCGGGTCGCCGGAGGAATTGATGCCGTTGTCAGCTACATCTACGGTGGTGGACTCGTCCTTGTAGGCTAGGAGTGTTGTGGCTGCAGCATCATCTGAGACGCCGTTAGTGAAGGTTACCGAAACGGTACTGCCGATGTTCACTCCTCCCACGGTTGGCACTTGTTCGTCCGGTGCTGCCGAGGGGCCGGAGAAGGTGAGGGATTTGGTTCCGCTGTAGTTGATGGCCACATTGCCTCTGGTATCCTTAGCGGTGATGGTGAGTACATTGCTGCCACCAGCCGTCATGGTACCGCCTCCGGTCACCGCGAGGTGATCCACCGGAGCGTAGTAGACTATGACGGGGATCCAGTCCAGATAAAAGTCCCTGGTTGGGTCGTCGGAGTTGCAGGTGACCCTTGCCCGGAAGTTGGCGTTGGAGAATTCACTGGGAATCCAGGAGTGGCCCCATTTATCGGTAGGACCACCCAGGGAGGCCGTGAGCTCGGTGGTGCTCCCAACGTTATCCGTTGCGGCCGATGTCCAACTGGAACCACCGTCCCACGATAAATCCACACTCATACTGTTTGTCCCATCAACACTGTCCAGCCACCAGTGCAGCCGCACTTCGATACCTTCGATGTTTGCATCAGAGAGAATGCTGAAGCCGTAATCGTAGTAAAGATGGCGATCACCAGCGCCATCTACATTGCTGGCTGCGACAGCGTCATCTGCATAGGCGTATTCGGGAGCAGTTTCGAACCCATTCCCACTGGCATTGTCGGCCACGTTTGCAGTTGGGCTTCTCCAGCCAGTGTCGCCTGCCGCAATCTTGCTGCTGTGCACAAATAGCGGAATTACTGCTGCCAGGATCGCGAGCAATAATATTGCCGCAATTTCTCTCAACACCAGTTTACCTTCGCTCATTTTCATAATTGAGTGAAGTATACCACGCAATTGCCGATTTTCTCCATGGTCGGCGTCAGGCTATAGTCCGTGGATTCTACTACGCTTCTTCTCATTCCCACGCCCTTCCTAAGAAGGGGAAATCACTCACGACAACGGTGGCGGCCTTACCGCTCGCGACCTGCCAGTGGTACAATAGCAGAAGACACTATAATCAAGTTACTACAGCGCGTTGGGCAAGATAGATGGAGGGCGTTTTTAACAATGATGGCTCGTGAGGAGGAGCGGGAGAACTGGGCAGCGCCCTGCGGCCTTTATTGCGGGGCATGTTCGATTCGCCTCGCCTATAAGAGGGGTGACTCCAATCTACTGGATCAGATAGCCGAGGTACTCTCGGTGCAGCAGGGGCAGAAGGTACAGGCAAAGGACCTTGCCTGTGAGGGCTGTCTCTCTCCTGAGGTAGTAGCGGTGGTTTGCCGCAACTGTGTCCTTCGGGCCTGTGCCTTGCAGAAAGGTGTGGTGCAGTGCAGTCAATGTCCTGATTTCCCCTGTAAGCAGCTCATCGATTTCAGCAAAGACGGACTCCCCCATCATGGCGAAGTCTTAGAGAATATCCGACGCCGGCAGGAGATAGGTATTGATGCCTGGGCTGAGGAACAGAGGAAGAGATGGTGCTGCCCCGGCTGCGGCTGCAATATCGACTGGTATGCCGCTCAGTGTTCTGACTGCAGCTCTGCACTGACACCCCAGTTCAGTCCCCCGAAGATCTAAGTGCTAAGGCAGGGCAAGAGATTCGAAGTCACAGATACCTGAAGGAGATCACCTTTTCAAGATGAAGACCACAGGAACCTTCAGGCAGATTGAAAGGGGCATCAGTGATGCCGGGTTCTGGCTTGCAACGGCGTTGGGTATCTGCCGCATCGCTTTGGGGAATGAGATTTTGATATTTATCTGGACATGGCACTATCATGGGCCCTGTAATAGTCAGCTAAGGGGGAGGCTCATCTGAAAGGGTTTACCATATTAGTAGTCGATGACGAGGAGCGGATTCTGAACGTCCTTAGAATCAAGCTGAAAGCCTCGGGGTACAGAGTGCTGACAGCTGGCGATGGTTTTGAGGCTCTGGAGCAAGCCCGGGCGCAGGAACCTGATCTGGTAGTGCTTGATTTGTTGATGCCCAAGATGGATGGCTTAGAGATGTTGAAGCAATTGCGCAGCTTTTCGGCAGTGCCAGTAATCATTCTGAGTGCTAAGGGGGCTGACATTGACAGGATCAAAGGTCTGACGGTTGGTGCTGCTGACTATTTGCCAAAGCCCTTTAACCCCGATGAACTGGTAGCCAGAATAGACGCGGTGAGGCGTAGGCTTCGGCCAGCCGGAAGACGCAAGAAAGATGAGACCGTTCGTTTTGGGGATGTGGCTATCGATTTTAACAAGCGTGGAGTTGCCATCAGAGGCGAAGAGAAGCACCTCACCAGGGTTGAATGGCTCTTGCTCAGCGAACTTGTGCAGAATGCGGGTCGCCTTATGCTCTATGAGGAACTTCTTACTCGGGTATGGGGTCCTGAATACTGCAACAATATCCAGATCCTCAGAACATGGGTCAGCCGACTGAGGAGCAAGCTGGAGATGAGCCCCGGGAGTCACAATCTTATTCGTACTGTCCCCAAGGCAGGCTACATCATAGATCAGCCTGCCAGCTAGGAGTGTGTCCGAGTAATACCTGTGCTGAGCGTGGGCGACCTTGATTTTTGACTTCTTCTAGGCACGGCCGACCTATTACTCGGACAGGCTCCTAGGATAGATACCACCAGCCTCAATCCCCTGGGAGTGTGTCCTGGTAGTACCTGTGCTGAGCGTGGGCGACCTTGATTGTTGACTTATTCTAGGCAGGGCCGGCCTATTGCTCGGACAGGCTCCTGAATTGGGCAGTATTGAGAGTTGACGCTGTAGTGGACTAATCAGCTTCCGCTGGGGGCTCTCGCTACCTCGACAAGAACGTCGCCAAAGGCTGCATTAGGTCCCATGATAAATTGCTGCACGGGGTTCAGCTTTTCGTGGGTCAACTGGTTGTGATGACCTTCAATGTAGTGCTGGGGCCACCAACCTTGGGCCATATCCACTACCCCTGGCTTTATGAGTGAGCTAAGCTTGGCTTTCAGTTTAACCTGACCACGGTTGTTGAAGACACGGACCACATCCCCATCCCTGATATTGCGTGGTTCTGCATCCACGGGGTTGATCTCCAGGAGGGGCTCAGGGCTTGCTGTGTGCAAGCTGGGTACATTGGCTAGGCTGGAGTGTATATGTTGCCTGGTAGCTGTTGTAAGCAAAGAGAGAGGGTATTTCTTTGCCTTCTCACTGCGGATGCTCTCCACTGGCTCGATGTAGATCGGCAGTTCCTGCCCGAATCGTTTTAGCCGTTCCACATAGAATTCGATTCTACCCGTCGGAGTGCCCAGTTGTTGTGGTCTCTCCAGAGGCTTCGCCATGATGGGCCCCTTTCTCAGTTGCTCCAGCGAAACACCTTCCATGGTGGGGTGACCTGAGGCAAGGATCTCTTCAATGTATTGCTCTTCTGTCTTGTTGAAGTAATCACCGAATCCCATCCTCTGCCCCAGTTCGGCGGCTATCTGAAAATCGGACTTGGACTCATAGAGTGGCGCTATGGCCTTTTGCTGAAGCTGCAGATAGGTGCTGGAGAGGCTGCTCATGCAGAGATCCGTACATTCATAAAAGGAGGCCGCAGGCAGCACATAATCGGCGTATCTGGCTGAGGCCGTCATGAAAAGGTCGCAGACTACAACTAGTTCCAGATGCCGGAAGAAGTCATCGACAACCCTGTTCATATTAGGCATCTGGTTGACAAAGTTATGGCCGGCACACCAGACCGCCTTTATAGCCAGGGGCTCATTTTTCGTGATAGCATCGTACAGCAGCATCACGGGTATAACGTTGTAGGGCCCCGCTGGCATAAGGAAAGGACGGGAATTCAGCACAAATGTGGATGGCCGGTCAAGGTTGATATTGCCCGTAATTGCTGCCAGTGTGTTTATTGCCCGGCATGCCAGATCACCATAGAAGGTTCTCTGCATTCCCCATCCACGGTAGATGGCAGCCGGCTTATGGGTCGCATAGTTGACTGCCAGGCGCTGGATGACATCAGCGGGGATGTCAGTGATCCCCGACACCCTTTCGGGAGTATAATCGCGGACCATGTCAGCCAACAATTGATATGCAGGTTGGCAGTTGATGCCGGCAATAGAGTACGTGCCCGTGATTGCTGCTTTGGCCTCCCGCGTTTCGCTTCCCTGTCTTCGCCCCGTATACTCGTCCATTATCATGATTCTCTCTGGACTGCCGTCTTTCATCAGATCACTTTCTCTTAAGAACAAGCCGTTGTCATCCTTTACCAGCAAAGGGCCGACGGTATTCTCGGCAATGAATTGTCTATCGCGCAGTCCCTGCTGCATAATGACGTTGATCATGCCGAGCGCCAGCGCGCCATCTGTTCCTGGCCTTATGGCGATGTGCTGGTCAGCGTGGCGGGCTGTGTCGGTGAAACGAGGATCGATGACCACCACTTTGGCCCCCTTCTTTTTCGCCTGCACGATCCTTCTCATATAGTGGTAAACGGTCACTGCTGGATTGTAACCCCAGATAATAATGAACTGAGGGTGGCCAGCAGGCATAAGGTGCGTCCCTCCCATCAGGTGGCCAAAGGTGGCGATGTCAGCGCAGGGACCTGCGGCGTCGCCACAACCCCACCAGTCCACCAGAGTCCCCTTGGTCAAGCTTGCCAACCGTGCATAGCCTCCCCAGGTGAGATTTGACGATTCCGGGGTCATCCAGGCGGTGGCATTGGAACCATATCGATGGGTAATGTCCTTGAGTTTCCCCGAAATCTCATTCAAGGCCTCGTCCCAGGGCACACGTTGCCACTTGCCTTCTCCTCGCTCTCCCGTGCGTTTCATGGGATAACGCAGACGGTCAGGATGATAGACTATCTGGTGTGTGTTTAGCCCCTTCAGGCAGGCCCCTCGATCAGCCTGGTCCGGGAAATCGGCTGGGCGGACCTTGACGATGACCCCATCCTCCACCACAACCGTGAGGCCGCATCCCACAAAATCTGATGTTCTACACACTGTTCGGATCACGGTGTTTCTGCCTGTTGTGTCCATGTAGCCACCTCCTCCGTTGTGCTTGAACTCAGTCCAGGATGACTTCGTCCTGGTAGGCTGGCACCGATACCTTCCAGCCCTTCTTGTTGCTAATCAGGTTTGCAAGAGACTGGGCGCTATCGGGTTCACCATGAGTGACAAAGACGTGCCTCGGGGGGCTTCTCAGGTTAGATATCCATTTGAAAAGGTCGTCCCTATCGGCGTGGGCTGAGAAGCCATCCATCTGAACCACTCGCGCCCTCACAGGATAAGTTTGCCCCAGTATCCTGACCTTCTTGAAGCCGTCGGTAATTTGCCTGCCCAGTGTTCCCACAGCCTGGTATCCTACAAAGAGTATGGTGCTCTCTGGCCTGGTAATGTTTTGGACCAGGTGGTGTTTTATCCTGCCTCCGGTGCACATCCCGGACCCTGCTATGATGATGACCGTTCCTTTGATATGGTTTATCGCCTTGGACTCATCTATTGTTCTGACAAACTTCAGGCCGCGGAAGTCGAAAAGGGAATCCTTTTGGTTGAGGAATTCAGCCATTTTATCGTTTAACAATTCCGGATGGCGTTGGAAAACCTCGGTGACGCTTGTTGCCATAGGGCTATCGACGAAGACCATTAGGTGAGGTATATGGTTCTTGATCAATAGCTTGTTCAGATGATACAGGAGTTCCTGGGCCCTTTCTAGAGCGAAGCTGGGTACTACTATGTTTCCCCCGGCCTTCTGGGTGTAGTTTATGACTTCGGAAAGCCCGTCTTCTACGCTTTGCGTGTCCTCGTGTGTCCTATTGCCGTAGGTGGACTCTATCACGACGTAATCTGCATCATCGAAAAAAGTCGGATCGTGAAGCAATGGCCCACCCCGTCGGCCAATATCTCCGGAGAAGACTATCGTTCTCTCCTGGCCGTTTTGGTTTACCTTGACCTCTACCATAGATGAGCCAAGGATATGTCCTGCATCGTAGAAGGTGGCTTCAATGCCATTGCTGATCGGTATCGCCTCCTTATATCGTAGCGGCGACAGCAGTGGCACAACTGCCCTCGCATCATCCTCGGTATAGAGCGGGATCTCAGGATGCGGTCCTTTTCTACCCTCACGTTCATGTCGTTTTCGCTTGAACTCAGCATCCTCTTCTTGCAGGTGGGCGGAATCCATGAGGACAATCTCGGATATCTCTGCTGTGGCAGCAGTACAGTAGACTTTGCCGTGGAATCCCTCCCGGACTAGCTTAGGCAGGAGGCCACAGTGGTCAACGTGGGCATGAGTTAGCAGCAGGGCATCTATGGACTCAGGTGAAACTGGGAAAGGTTCCCAGTTTCTTTCTTTCAGATTCCTCTCTTGAAATAGCCCGCAGTCAACCAGGAGTCTGGTATCATTAGCCTCCAACAGGTATTTGGAGCCGGTAACGTTCTGGGCTGCTCCCAGAAACTTCAGCCTAGTGGGCACTCTTCTCTCTCCTGCTGCCCCATCTCCATTCGCTTCACAATCGTAGCGAAAACTAAGTTAGTAGTAATCTAGATGTTCGGGCTGCTGGCTCACAGTCTACAGCTTTCGTTTCCTGCTCGTCCACAGTGATCTAAGGCATTTTGCCGGAGGTGAACTCTCAGAAAACAGTGGCCCGGCAGGGCTTTACTTGCTGGGAGGCTGGAATGTCCCATTAAAAGCAACCAGGAGATTGGTGGCAGGGGGATGCGAGCATCAAGTTACATTGACTGTTGGATACTGAGCTTCTATTGATGATCAGACTGCAATGTCCGGGCTGCCTCAATGAAAATCTCTGTTCCCTGAGCCACGATCTGGAGCTGTGCTGGTGTCATCACCTTCAGGAGGCGCTCCACCTGTGTCTGGCCCGATTGCCATAGTCGGCTGGTAAATTCTTGTCCCTCGCTGGAAAGACGGCACATGACCACACGGCGATCCCCCGGGAAGCTCTCTCTGGTAACAAGGCCTCTTTCTACCAGGCGGTCCACAACACCTGTGGCAGTAGCTAGAGTGACCCCCAAACTCGAAGCGATTTCGCTCATCCGCGTAGGACCTTCCTTGGAAAGCATGAGCATGACTTTTAACTGCGGCATGGTGAGATCTATAGCGAGCCATTCCTTGGGTATGATAGGACGCAATGCCTGCTCGAGCTGCCCTAGCTTTTCATGTAGATTAAGAACGTATTGAACAAGCTCTGCCTTGTCTGTGTTAATTATCATACTGCGGACTCTCCACCATTCATTATTTTGTTTGAATCATATAATTGATGTGATGCAAATTATACCCCGAAGGAAAACCATTTTGCAAGTGGTGAAGTGGTTTTCACAGAGGGGCCGGCAACGCAGAGCCGGCAACGCAGAGTATTGACAACTGACCATGTAATTGCTATAATGCAAATAGTTTGGATAATATAAAGTTCTTGCAGCAGGACTAATGGGCTTGTTGAGAAGCAGGGGTGGGAACATTTTGGAGGAGAGGACAATATGCTTGTACTGATTACTGGCGGAGCCGGCCGATTGGGGACCAATGTATGTAAGATTCTGTTGCGGGACGGATACCAGGTGCGTGTGTTCGATCTGGACACGCCGCGCAATCGGAAGAGCGTCAAAGAACTTGGGAGGGGAGCCGAAATCCTGTGGGGGGATATTACGTCGTCTGGTCTGGTTCGGAAGGCGATGGAGGGGGTGGGTGCAGTTGTTCACATGGCTGGCATCTTACCGCCTTTGGCTGACGAGAAACCGGAGTTGGCCGCGAAAGTCAATGTCGGTGGTACTGCCGTGGTTGTTGATCTGATAAAAGAAAATGGTGGCCACATACCGTTCGTGTTTACTTCATCAGTGGCAGTGTTTGGCCCTACGCCGGGAGCCATGCGGCCCATAAGCGCAGATAAAGATGACCCGCAGCCGAAGGACATGTATGGCAAGACCAAATTGCAGGCGGAGGCCCTGATCAAGGGGTCGGGGATTGACTATGTGATACTGCGCCTGTCGGCATCTATGTATACGGTGTTTGAACCTAGCGATGTCAGGCGCATGTTCACTATTCCACTCAATAACCGGGTGGAGATGTGCCACCCGGATGATGTGGCGCTGGCAATACTGAATGCCATCAAGAATTTTGAGGCGGCAAAGGGAAACACTCTGGTTGTTAGCGGCGGGCCTACCCAGCGGATGCTGTACAGGGATATGCTCAATGGTATTCTGGGAGTTCTCAAATTACCTACGCCGCCGGCAAACAAGTTTGTCCAGGAGCCTTACTATCTGGACTGGTATGATACTGGTAAGTCCCAGGAACTGCTGCGCTTCCAGCAGAAGACCTTTGGTGACTACCTCCAGGACTATTCCAGGGCACTATCCAGGAAGTTTTCCCCCCTCTTCTTGCCATTCATGTGCTACTTCGTGGGGCCGTTGTTCGGGAAGGCTATTGTTCGATTCATGTAGATATTTCTGCACCGCGTTGAATCGGGGTTGTCCCGTGTAGCTTGTTTCAAGGTCATCCAGGCTGCTAAAGGGGTATTCTATCAGGAGGCTGATGTTTGTACATCGGCCTCTTTTCTATGATAGAATTAGAAATTCGGCTGATAACATGTGGCAGGTTACCAGAGGACAACGTGGCAGAAACGGAAGTCTCTGGGACCCGCCCGGCAAGAACAACACACTCGAACTAGTCATCACAGTCCATCACATACCACACCGTTCAATGCTTGTAGTTGGTTTTGACGACAGATTATGGGAACTGAAAGGGGCGTTCAATGTGGCATTTGACTAAGTTAGCTCTACGCAACCGGCTGGTGACTCTTGGAATAGTAGCCGTGCTGGCCGGAGTCTCCATTTGGGCTATTTTCGGTCTCCAGATGGAGTTGATACCTGATATCGAGTTCCCATACGCCACCGTGGTCGCTTCCTATCCGGAAGCCCCGCCGGACGAGGTAGCCAGCCAGGTCTCTTCCCCTATCGAGAATGTTATCTGGGAACGCTGGAATGGAAAGGGCCTGAAGCATGTATCTTCGACCTCCGCAAACAGCATCTCCTTCATCGCTGCCGAATTCGAATTTGGCACCAGCATGGATGAGGTAACAGAGACTATCCGCCAGGACATCAGCGGACTGACCCTCCCACCTGAGGTGCTCTACCGAGTCGAGCCGATCAATCTAACGACCATGATGCCGTTGGTGACTTTCAGCCTCAGCGGAGATATTCCTCCCGATCAGCTAAAGGAGATTGCCGACTCCCAGATCGTGCCTAAACTGAGCGCTATCAAGGGCGTTCTCAGCGTGGAGACTCAGGGTGGTGAGAAGGAGCAGATCATCATTGCCCCCGACCCTGAGAAGATGAACCAGTATGGCATCTCCGTGTTGCAGATCATCAGTTATCTTCAACGTCAACCTGAATATGCTTCTCTAGCCGACATCGAAAATACCTCGCTGGGAACGGACAATGTTGTACTTAGACAAATAGCTGGGGTTGGCCAGGGGCCAGCACCGATGGCAGTAGTCACACGCACCGACGGCCAGCCCAGTCTGACCATAAATGTGGTGAAGGACGACACGTCTAACACTGTTACTGTGGCCAATGCCGTGGTGGCTGAAGCCGATAAAATAGGGAAAGACCTTGGTAGTGAGTTGAAACTCACCACTGTATCTGACCAGTCGGATTTCATTGAGTCCAGTGTAAGTTCACTGGTGGAAAAGGCGTTGGTCGGCGGCGCTCTGGCGATAGTGGTGGTCTTTCTCTTCCTGATGGCGGTGCAGGCTTCGCTGGTCACTGCCATATCCATCCCGTTGAGCATGTTGTTCGGTTTTCTGGCTATGCGCTTGTTCGATATAACCATTAACATTCTGACCTTGAGTGCCATGTCTATTGCGGTGGGTCGTTTGATCGATGACAGCATTGTCATGGTAGAAGTCATATACCGCCGTCTCCAGCAGGGCGAGGGCTTCAGGGAAGCGGCTATTGGCGGCGCCAAAGAGGTGGCGACGCCAATCACAGCAGCTACTCTGGCAACGGTGGCTATCTTCCTGCCGCTCATGTTTGTGGGCGGCATCGTAGGCCAGATGTTTATACCCTTTGCCCTAACGGTAACCTTCGCCATGCTCGCCTCGCTGCTGGTGGCTTTGATGGTGGTGCCGACCCTGTCCAAATTCCTGGTGAGCGGGAAGGCCAAGGCCAGGGCCCGGGAGACCCGGTACGAAAGGGTGTACACCCGCCTTTTGAAGTGGGCACTCGGACACCGCGCTCTCACCCTAATCATTGCTGCAGTGCTCTTCGTAGGCAGCCTGGGTCTGCTGCCGCTCATCGGTACCTCATTCATGTCAGGCATGAGCGAGAAGATGCTGATTGTGGATATACAGATGCGACCAGGGACCGATATCGGGGTTACCAGCGGGATAGCGGCTCAGGTAGAGGCACTCTTGGACGGCAACAAGGAGATCAAGAACTACTACACTACTGTTGGCACTTCCGTCTCTCTGACGGGTGCTTTTAGTGCTGCTTCGGGCGGAGGTGACAACACCGCTTCGATCAATGTCTACCTTGACCCCAAGGCTGATATGGACAAGGAAGCTGGAGCCCTGCGCCTGGCCATCCAGGGGATACCAGGGGGCGAAGGAATAGCAGTCTCCACCGGGTCGGGAGGTGGGGCCGAGATGGGGTTCTCCGGCGTGGACATCTCGATCCAGGGTAAAGATCAGGATGCCATTGCCAGGGTCAGCGGCGAGCTTTATACCCAACTTCAGGGGGTAGCTGGGGTGGCCAATCTGGAGAACCAGCTAACCAGGGTGGTGGGCAAGCTCGATATCAAACCAAATGACACCAAGTTGGCAGCCCTGGGGCTGTCTGATGCGCAAGAACAGCAACTGGAAGATGAACGCGACCTTTTGATGAAGGGAGGCGGACGCAGTGTGCCCGGCGTGCAGGCGAACATCAATGGAGCGAGCCACGCCGTCTTTATTAAAGGGGTGGAGATAGGCATCGTGGGGGAGGCTGAAACACTGAGAATAGGCTGGCCTTCTGTAGCCCTGGCTGACGTCGCCGACGTGACACTTTTGCAGAGGCCGACTCACATTGGGCATACCGACCTGAGCCTCTCAGCGACTATCAGCGGGGCGGTGACTGCGAAGGACGTAGGCGCAGTTAACCAGGCAGTTCAAGAGAAGATCGACAATCTATCACCGCATGATGGTGTAGAGGTAAAGATGGGTGGTGTGGCTGAGGAGATGAGCAACACCTTCTCTCGCATGGGTATTGCCATAATAGCTGCTATCTTCATTTCTTTCCTGGTAGTGGTGATCATGATGCGCTCTGTATTGAATCCGTTGATTATCATGGTCAGCCTGCCTCTGGCATCGATCGGTGCTTTGCTGGGATTGGTCATCAGTGGCTACACACTGGGTGTATCGGGGATGATGGGTATGTTAATGTTGATAGGCATCGTCCTGACCAACGCTATCGTGCTTATTGCCGTGGTGGAACAACTGCGTCACGGTGGTATGAGTAGCTACGATGCCCTGATTCAGGGAGGGCAGACCAGGCTGCGCCCGATCCTGATGACGGCGCTGACTACGATTTTTGCCATGGTTCCACTGGCTTTGGGAGTAGGCTCAGGCACCATCATAGCTGCTGAGCTGGCAGTGGTGGTCATTGGCGGTCTATTCAGCTCCACACTGCTGACCCTGGTAGTGATACCGGTGCTCTATAGCCTGACCGATCGTTTTCGTCGGCAGCCCGCTTCCAAGTCCGATTCTGCCGCGTAGGGCGCGTCCTGATAGAAACGCTTGAACAGGGGCGAACGTCATGATGACAGGCTCTTATGTGTCATTCGCTTTGTGAGGAGGAGACCCTTCGGCTTCGCTCAGGGTGACATACTGCCCACTATGTCATTCTGAGCGAAGCGAAGAATCTCGGTTGTCCTTAATCCATGGATTGCCGCGCCTTCTCCTCTCTCGGCTTGGAGAATGGCTCGCAATGACAACTTCACTCTTATGTCATTCCCACGAACGTGGGAATCCAGGAGGGGATATCTGCAATTCCCTCTCCCTTGGATGGGAGAGGGCCAGGGTGAAGGTGATGTTCCCCCCCCTCCCTCTAACTCCCTCCCGCCAGGGGAGGGAGAATGGGTGGATTCCCGTTTGCACGGGAATGACAGGGTCTTAGGTGTCATTCGCTTTGTGAGGAGGAGACCCTTCGGCTTCGCTCAGGGTGACAAAGATATAGATATCAGGGTGACAAACATATAAATGTCATTCTGACATATCGCCCACTGTCATGATGGCAGGCTCCCAGGTGTCATTCTGAGCGCAGCGAAGAATCTCGGTTGGCACGCTTACTTGTGCAACCAGGCAGTAGTAGTTATCCTTCATAGACAGACCAGGATGCAAAGGATAAAGCCGTGAAGACAACCAGCAATGCCAATGGGTCAGATATTGTCAAAAGACATTTCACCACTGATGTGGAGGCTCTGCGGAAAGAGGTGATTATTGAGCCCTATAGGGCTGCTGGACCAGGCGGTCAGAGAAAGAATAGGAAGGAAACGGCTATCCGTTTGACGCACGTCCCTTCCGGTATCACGGTTGTTGCCTCAGAGCGCCGTTCCCAGGCGATGAACCGTGAAGTTGCTTTTGAGAGACTCCTAAAGAAATTATCAGAACTGAATCGGCCCCGAAAACGGCGGGTCCAAACCAGGCCGTCTGCGAGTGCTATCCGGGCCAAGGAAGAAGAAAAGGAGAAGCGATCCCGGAAGAAGGAATTGAGGGGAAAGATAGATAGTTCAGGCGAACTGAATTGATGTCAGGGATTAGATGCCGGCGATTCAGGGTGGGTGAGCGAAAACCAGGGAGCAGCCAGGGCTCGTACAGGCGGGGGATGTTCTTGTTCTTGGAGTGCCCAGAAAGTTCCAGACTTCAGGTAGCGCCTGTTATGCAAGAGCAGGCGTTCCGGTATTTCTCGGCCTCCCTGCGGATCAGTTCTATGACATGATCAGGCTCAAGCCTGCCATTGCGGACTGCCTCTACCCAGGGACCGACGGCAGTAATGAACTCGGGGCAGGCCTCTCCGAGGGGTGGGCTATCCAGTGACCTCAGTTTCTGGTTGTCCTGGGAATTCATGGCCCAGAAGCAGTCAACGAAAACATCTCTCAGCTCTATGACCACGGATCGGTGCATGGCATCAAAGCGGTGACAGAAGTGCAATCGGCAGACCAGCGGCCTATAGGCGTAGATGGGGCACTGGCTGAACTGCGGGGCATAGATCTCACAGCCGATGTCATTGCAGCAGATGCCCCCGCAACCGGAGCATATCTGTTCTTCCTTACCAAAATGCTCCAGCTTTACTACTGCCATCGTTACCTCTTCCCCGAAGAGATGCCTCACCTCCTCATCAGTTACCAGAGCAATCTGGGCAAATTGGCTGACCTGATTCAGGAAGTTCCCAAAGGCTTTCCCTTTGTTCATCTCTTGTGGTTCTTTCATTCGAACAGTTGTTCCCCCGGTGGCAGTAACAGCATATTGGCCTTATTAGCGTTGTGTCAATGGGCGGGGTGTTGACAAACTATTGTATTGTCGTTATATTATTAACAGTTTGCATTATGCAAATGTATTGGATGGGGCGAATAGCTGAGGAGCCTTAGATGAAACCCGAAATGACAAAAGATGAACTTGTTGAAAACACTCTGCAGTTGACGGAGAAGGCATTCCGTGAACTGTTTCCTATATTGCCTAAGGAGTGGCTGAGCCTGGACCTGACCACATCCCAGCTCAAGGTGGTGCTTCTTCTGTTCATGAATGGTCCGTCGCGGATGAGTATTATCGCTTCTTCATTGGGTGTCAGCCTGGCCACAGCGACCGGAGTGGTTGATCGTCTGGTAGAAAAGGATATGGTCTTGCGGGAAGGTGATCCAAACGACCGGCGCATAGTTCAGTGTCGCCTTTCGGATAAAGGAGAAAACCTGATAACAGGGCTGTGGACTTTGGCACGCGACCACGCCAAGGTGCTTTTGGAGGTACTCGATCAACGAAAGCTGCAGCTACTTAATGAAGCGATTCAGGCACTCCTGGAGGCTGGAGATGCAACCAGGGAAGTGCTCCAGGGCAACCACACAATCAAGTAGTGGGAAACTGCATAATGACCTCGTGAAAGGGTTCACCCCCCTTTCTAAAGCAGGAGGCGGGATTTGATCCGTCTCCTGCTTTTGGTTTATGGATTTTAACCTTCAGTCCCAGCTTTTGGCCGTCTTCTAAAGAGTAGCCAGCTCACCACGGCCAGCGCCACCACTCCAGCGGCGATGCCACCGATGACAGGCGGGGTCAACCACGAAGAATGCCCATTGGTGGCAGGAGGTTGCTGGCCACTGGTAGTGGTAGTAAAAGAGGTCTCATCGGAATAGCTGGACCAGTTGCCATAGCTATCCTGGTATCTCACATGCCAGCAGTAGGTGGTATTATATGCCAGAGTATCTGAAGGTATAGATATCTGGGTCAAGTTGGAGGTATCAGCACCGCTATTGAAAACAGGGCTGGAGTAGTCCCCCCGGGTGGTGGTTACCTGCCACTGAGAGGCATGATGACTGTCGGTTGATTCCGGATCGGAGAAAGCAGAGGATTGCAGCGTTGGGGTCAGGCTGACATCCGTGGCTCCATCCTGGGGTGAACTATTGCTGGGTTTATCCGGTGCCGAGGTTGGCAGAGTGCTGTAGGCTATATCTATATCTCCCTGCGTGGTGGACTGCTGCCACACCACATGGGCGTTTCCCGAGGCATCAATGGCAATGCTCGCCTCGGTGGCCACCAGCGAGTTCAGTGATATGTTTGGCCAGGTAAACCATTCACCGTTGTCTTGCCTGATATCATAGCCGATGCTCCATATAGGGTACCCATCAGTGGTTTGACGGGTATTGTCATACCACACCACCTGCGGCTTCCCGGCGGGGTCCAGGGCTATATCAGGATGGCAAAACATGATGCCCTCAGTGGACGACGGGAGGATGTTCTCCGGTTGGGCCAACCAGCTCCCGCCGGACCTGGTGTTGTACTGAGGGCGAATATCTGTGGCGTACTCATCATAAGTGTCTTCCCATACCACATGAGGATTATTCTCACCATCAACTGCGATGCGGGGATGTGCCGAAGGTCTCTGGCTGTTGGAGATGTTCACGGGCGCCGACCAGCCGCCATCGCTGGGCTTGGCGGCGTATAATATGTCCAGATATCCGCCGGTGATTTGGAGGGAACTATCCTGCCAGACGACATGCAGGTTCCCTTCGCCATCAATGGCGATACTGGGGGAGTCTGACCCTCCCTGATTGTTGGAGATATTCTGTGTTAGCCAGTCAGCCTGGCCGGACCTGGCGGCGTATTTAATGCCGGCATTCCCCCGGGTCAACTCTTCCTTCCACACCACTTGAGGGTTCCCCTGGGCATCAACGGCGATATCGGGGGCACTTGAATTATCTGAGCTACCCGTTATCTTCTGCGGCGCGGACCAACTGCCATCGCTACTTCTAAGAGCCCAGAAGATAGCGGATTCCCCGCCGATGGAGTCTTCCCAAACCACGTGCAAGCTGCCCTGGTGGTCAACGGCAATGCGAGGGTCTCCGGGAGCGGCTGAAGTGCCCGGTATGCTCTGCGGCGCCGACCAGTCAGCATCGCTAACAGACCGGGTACTGCAAAGGAGGCCGCTGCTGCCTGTGGTATCATCTTTCCACACCACATACAGGTTTTCCTGGCCATCAACAGCAATGCTGGGAACTTGCGAATTGCCGTGATTGTTGGAGATGTTCTGCGGAATGGACCAGACAGTACCTTGCGCGGCAAAGCCGGCGCTGCCTGGCAGCAAACCAACCGTGGCCCAAAGGGCGAGCAGCAAAATGGCTAATACTTTACCCAATGTCCTGGCCTCCTCTTCATATAGAAGTATCCTCGGATTGTGGTGGCTATTATAGGCCAGGGGTGGGGGGCGGTCAAACGATTGATGGGTGGCGGCTCTGTTGTTGTCCAGCGAAAATGTCACCCTAATTGTTCAGCGAATTTGTCACCCCTTGTCATAAAGAGCCTTGTAAGATCTGCGCCATGGATGATGCGGACCTGGCTTGTGTCCATTACTGCGGAGCAGGCGTTTGACCATGACGTCAGATGTTGGCCTGTTGGACCGCAGCTGGCCGCTATCGGGTGGTGCCTCCGTAGTAGGCAAGCGCTGTCCCTTATAGTACACG
>JAPLHP010000016.1 GCA_026389585.1 Chloroflexota bacterium
TCAGCAAACCAGACTACCCACGCATCCGTTCCAGGTATCGGGTTGCAAAAAATCAAAAACATCAGGAGGCAAAAATCAAATGGCATCATGCTCAACTTGCGACAGGTGGTCAGAAATTGAAGGGTGCCTGATAGGCGAGTGTCAGGCATCCCGGGATCAGTGGGCAGCCATTCAGAAAGCATTTCAGAAAAAAAAGGAGAGGGAGGAAAGACTAATGACAATCAGGGACGCAGTGGAAAAGGTGATGAATTGCTCGGAGTCAACCCCGGTTTCAGAGTGCGAGGTTTGCCCGATCAGGCTGCAGTGTGGCCCGCTATATCGGGCGCTTGCCAACGCCGAGCAACAGCTTGAGAAAGAGGCAGGAGAGAAGTAAATGCCAATACAAATGACCGAGATGACCAGCGCGCTAGTCAAGCTCACGGTGGCGACAGAGCTCTTGGAGATGGTGAGGGACGCCCTCTGTCAGATACCCAACAACGTCTGCCCTCACTGCGAGCGGGATATATCAAACCCGCTCTATGTCAGCGATGACGACATCAGGCAGTGGATGTCCAGCTATAGCCAGAAGCACAACGAAGAAAACGAAGAAATAGGAGGAAAGGAGAACCATGGAAGAAGCCAAGTATAGCGCCAACGTCAGAGCCAATCTGAGAGGCTATGACGTGCAAATCACAGCCAGGTCAGACGGCGAGGATGACCTGATCGAGCTCGTGGTCGCCATGGTCGAGAACCTGGACCGCATAGGCGCCATGCCAGAGAGACGCTGGGAGAATGGCAAGACCAACGGAAACGGTCACCAGGAGCCAGCGGCAGTCACCCAGGCCAAACCGGAAGCGAAGCCAGCCCCCGCGCCAGCGCCAAAGGCAGAGGTAAAGCAAGCGCCAGCGCCAGCACCGAAGCCAGCGCCAGCGCCCAAGGCAGCCGCCAAAGTCCCCATCTGTGCCGTATGCGAGGCGGGAAAGGGAAAAATAGAGCTTATCAAGTGGTCAGACAAGGAGACAGGCGAGATGAAACAGGCTTGGAAATGCCAGACGTGCAACACATGGCACAGGGAGCCCCGCTAGTCGGGGCCCCCGGGCCGGCCAGGAAGGAGAGCGCAGAGATGAAAGGCTACAGAAACACCAGCGCATCGAGGACAATCGAGGCCATGCTCCAAAGGTTCCCCATCCTGAACCAGCTATTCGACGACCCCCGCAAGCCCCAGGCCGAAAGGCCGGGTGCTTGCCCCATCTGCGGAAGGCGTCTCAGGTTTGAAATTGTGGAGTTTCACGGTGCCAGCTATCCCGTCAGGATGTGCCCCCGATGCAGCCGACCCGTGACACCCGCCCAGACGCAGAAAGCAATGGCGGACTGGGAGCTACTACAGCGCCGGTACGAGGCGAGACAGCGCGCCCTAGACGAGATCGAGGCGGCGGAATGACATACCAGGCCATGTTCACCGAGACAGGCCGCATCACGGCCATCCCTACCAAGCTCACCGAGCACCCGCAGCTTGAGCAGCAGGGCAACATCTTCAACTGGGAGGAGACCAAGACCAGGCTTGACCAGTGGAAGACCCAGAAAGAAACGAAGGAGGAAACCGAATAATGGCACACCTAATAGAAACAATGATGTATGTCCGCGAGGAGCCCTGGCATGGACTAGGGCAAAAGCTGGAGGCAGAGGCCACCAGCGCCGAGGCACTCAGGGCCGCAGGTCTGGACTGGGATGTCGAGCTCCTACCTGTCTTCCGTGGTGACACCATGGACAGGACCATACTGATACCCGACAAGCGGGCAGTGGTCCGCAAGACAGACGGACGCACCTATAACGTGGTAGGTGACCAGTACACGCCCATCCAGAACGCCCAGGCGTTCGAGTTCTTCGACGACGTGGTGGGCACAGGCCAGGCCGTCTACCACACCGCCGGAAGCATCGCCAACGGAGCCAAGGTTTGGATTCTGGCAAAGCTCCCCACCATCGGCGCCGTGAGAGCTGTTGACCTGATGGAGAACTACTTGCTACTCGTGAACGGCCACGACGGCAGCCTGAGCTTCCAGATGCTCTGGACACCAATTAGAGTGGTCTGTAACAACACCCTTGTGAGAGCGCTGGGCAAGACCAACGGCCAGGTATTCGTCACCCGCCACTCTCCCAACATTCAGGCCCGCGTGGATCTGGCCCAGCAGACGCTCGGAATCACCACCCAGAAATTCGAGACGTTCATGGCCCAGGCCGAGCGCATCGCCGGGCAGTCATTCCTCAAGGCCGAGATGGACGAATTCCTTGCTAACGTACTGGAAATCAGGCCAGACGTCCCCCTTGAGAAGCAGCCCCACAAAGTCAAGGCCATGGCCAGGATCGAAGAGCTCGTGGAGGTAGGCGCTGGCCTGCAGCAGGCCGAGATCAGAGGGACAAAATGGGCACTTTACAACGCCCTCACGGAATGGGTAGACCATGAGCGCTTCGACAACCGCGACAGGGCACTTAATAGCGCCTGGTTCGGATCAGGCGCAGACATCAAGGCCAGGGCATGGGAGCTAATCCAGAACTAAACCAGGCAGGAAGCGGGAGGGCCCCTCCGCCGAGGGGCTCCCCCGCTCCAGAGGAGGAGGAAGAAGACATGAAGCAGTACATCGCAGACGCCCAGACAGGCGAGATCATCAAGGAGCTTGACGACGCCACCCCGAAGAACCGCTTTCTTGCCCCAGGCGAGCAGCCCCCGCCCTGGTCGGAACCAGGACAGCCGAGCCGACCCGCCGCACCCACCGAGGAAGACTTCCCAGCCGAAGAAGCCACGGCAGAGATGAACACCCCCGCTGGAATGGCCATGGTCAGGATCGACCCGGGGGCCGATGCTGTCATCATCGCCCTCGGAACTGAGATCCTGCGGATCAACCGCTACGCCCAGATCACCCAGGTTACCGACCAGGACACCGCCCGGGCAGCCACCAACGACCTCGGAATGGTAGCCAACCTGAAGAAAGCCATCGAGGAGAAGCGGAGGAACTACAAGGCGCCCCTTCTCGAATACGCCAGGAGGATAGACGCCGCCTTCACGTTTATCACATCGCCGCTGGAGGCAGCTGACAAGACCCTCCGGCAGAAGCTGATCGACTACAACCAGAAGATCGAGGCCGAGAGGCAGCGGATCATTGACATCAACCGCCTGAAGGAACAGGCCGCCTTCCTCGAAGCAGAGGCAGCCCGGGACATGGGCCAGGAGGCACCACCACAGCCGAAGCTCGAACGCATCCCCGAGATAGCCCCCGAACACTTCCGGGCCGACATCGGCGCGGTGGGGATCACCACCACCATTGACAGAGAGAAGGTGGATCAGGCCGTAGCCAAAGGGTGCAAGGATATCCCCGGGATATATATCTGGTTTGAGCCCAAGTGGAAGGTTCTCAACCTGAAGATGGTGCCCGAGGAATACAAGAGGAAGAACACCCGCCTGACCACGAAGAAAGGAGAGGACAACTAATGCCACACCGCAAGAAAACGCTCAGACGCCTACCGACCACCGCCCGGAAGATAGCCCGACTCTGCGACGACCTCCACTCTGTCGAAGCCAGGCTAAAGAACCTTATCCCCACTATCGTCGATCTGGAGATGTGGGAGAGGGCCGAGAAAAGAAGCTCCGCAGCCGATCCTTCCGCGGAAGGACTGAAGCTGGAGAGAACGCCAGGGCTGGCAGACTTCACCGAGGAGGAGGGGACTTAGCGCCCCTCCCCAAAATCGATTCGTTTTGGCATTCGTTTCACGCTCCAGGAACCACTCCCCAAGCACGATTCGTTTCCCTAGAAAACATTGCCCGCCGCCATCCGTCCCGCAGAAGCGGCACATAGCCATTGTCCAGCAGGTGGGCCTCAATAACGGTTTCAAAGGCTTTTTCATTCGTCCGCCTCATTGTTGCGGCCCCAGGACAAAACGCGCCCGCTCATGCCTTAGCATCTCGAACGCCGTCATACACTTGATCTCAAGGCCAATACAGGCGTTTGGGATTTTGATCTTCTTCGTTGAGACGGATGCAATCTCGTGGGTGACGACGGTAAGTCCATGGGCCAGCGCGTGGGCCACGAGGTAATAGTCAGCCACTTGCAGGAATGTGCTCACGGCGGCAGCCTCGTAGCGTTGACCCGTCGCCCAAGTGCTGACCGAGCCGAGAGCTGGAACCATCGCTGTATCCGGCTTTAGGAAGAAGTCAGGCCCGCGCTGCGCGGCCCAAGCTGCGAGCTCATCGCCGCCGGCCTCGATCTCGTCGCCGACCTTCTCTATGCTGAAAACCCGCTTCGCCGCATTGCTCGCGATGAGCCAATCCCAGAACGCCGGACAGAAGTCGAGGCCATAGTAGAGGTTCTTCGCCTGCATGAACACATTGGCATCGAGCAGGTAAGCCATCAGACCACCCCCAGGCTGCGCCCGAGATCCCGGAATGTCTCAAGCTTTGAGAAACCAAGCATGCGGAAGGCGTCGCGGTGCAGCGTCTGGCCCTCGAGCGTGCTGACGACGAGAGCGCGGGCGAAGCGCTTGCTGACCCGCGCCGCCTGCGTCAGGTAGAAGTCGCCACCCTTTCCCCTGGGAATAGCCCGCAGCCGTTCCAGTTCTTCCTGATATGCCTGCGAGAGCTGCTCCTGTGTAAGGCCACCGGCGTCGTGGATCCGGCGCAAGACGACCAGTGTGCTGACCTTGAAGCGCCGTGCCATGCGGTCGACCTCGATGCGCAATTCATTGCTCTTCTGGTATTCTTCTCGCACAACGGCGAGCGGCACCAGGAGTTCGGCCGCAACCCGGTTGCACCAGCGCTCGACCCTGTGTTCCGGTATCCACGACGCCTGTGCGTCGGAGATAGCGGTCTGACCAAGCCAGATATGGGCCAACTCATGCGCCAGCGTGAACATCTGGGCCGCCTTGGTGTCCGTGCCGTTGACAAACACCAGAGGCGCCAGGTTATCTGCTATCGCGAAGCCGCGAAACTCTTCAGGGTCGAGGTGTCGGCGGTTGTTGTTCAGCACCACGCCACTGCACATGACAAGGATCCCAAGCGAATCTGCCTGATCGATGAAGCGGCGTAGCGCGTCAGTCCATGTCGGCGTATTGCGGCGCTCCTCAAGGTCGAAACCAAGCACGTGCCGAATTATCGCCGCGGTCTCCTCTACATCGCTCGTCAGACGCGCAGAGCCAACGAAAGGAAGCGGGTCCTCGCCCACGGATCGCGCGAAGTCGCGGTACCACTCCTGGCGCTGCTGGCAAATGTAGACGGTGTCGAGCAGGTCCGGGCTCGGGCTTCCGATGTACTGGCTGCCCGCGGTGCGGAAGTCCGGGATCGGAACGCTCTCTATGGGTGGTTCCTGGAGGAAGAGAAAGCCGACGGGTGTGTGCATGGCCTTGGCGAAACGCTCGATCTGCTTGAGCGTCGGAAGAGGCTCGCCGCTCTCCCAGGCAGCAAGCTGCGGAAAGCGGTGCGTGAGCATACCAACGTCGAACCCGGCACGCTTGCACGCCCAGCGCAGCAATTCCGGTTTCACCTTGACACGCATCATCCCGGCATCCTTATTCACTATTCACCTCTAGCCTCATAACCCCCCTTGACAAGCCAATGTTTAGCTGTATGATTGTATGTCATGCGAGGCGGGAAACGCAATGGAGCCGGCGCCCCACGAGGCAACCTCAATCGCCTCTCCCATGGGGCCAGGTCGGAGACTGTTCAGTCAGCCATCACCCGCGCGCTTCAAGACCCCAAGGGACGTGCCAAGGTGCTAGAGATCGTCCGACGCTATTCCCAACCACTGACCACGGAGACACAGTCATGAAAAACGTTTGGATAAACTCTATTACCATATCTTGTTTTCGAGTCCGTGCCATGGGCTTTATTATAACACCCGGTGCCCCACAGGGGGCATCATCTTCAGAGGCTTCCTGGGCCCTTATTGGTTTCTGCGGTGAGCAGCTTTCCTTTGGATACTGTAATGGGTGATGACAACTAAATTTGATGTCGGTGCTGGCTCTATTCATACGGCAGGCGAAATGCCTGCCAATACCTGGATCATTTTCAAAGATTTCCCACGTGCCGTTGTCATGATGGGCGTCAGTGTCTATAATGGCCACCTTTTTCACTCCGAAGTGGCGTCTCAGCTCATGGATGGCTATAGCGGTGCCGTTGAAGTAGCATCCGCCACCGAAGAAATTGCCGCCGGCATGATGATCGCCGTATCCGGTGAAGACAAAGGCATTATCTATCTCATTGCGCCATATCCTGATGGCTGCTGAGACTGTGCCTGCTGCCGAAAAGAGCGCCCCCTCATATTCGCCACTGGCCTTAACTTGACGGACCATCTCCGGGGTATGGACTTGATGGAGGATTTCCTCAGAGATGGGCTCCAGTTCGAAAGATGAGGGAGGTTTCAGGGGGTAGAAGGCATCATAGAGGAAGACGTTGTCCTTATCCAGATTCCTTCCAGCGCCTGAGGAAAGTCGCGGAGTCTCTCACCATACTGATAATGGAAGAATATGCCGGTTCGGCGTCTAAGCATTCCCTGATGTCAACTGCTCCAGTGTCTTACGATATGTCTCGTAGGTTGTAGCATCAAAGAGGACGAAGACTACCTCGTTCAAGGATTCTTCCTGGCGGAGGAAGCTGATGACTGTCTGAAGGGCTATATCTGCGGCTGGTTCAACAGGGTAGCCATAGGCGCCGGTGCTTATGGAAGGGAATGAGACGCTCTTCAAGCCATTGGCCATTGCTATCTTGAGGCTTTCTCGGTAGGCACTGGCCAGAAGGTCGGACTCGCTGCGGTGACCACCGTGCCAGACAGGACCCACGGTGTGGATGACGTATCTTGCCCCCAGTCTCCCTCCTGTGGTGATGACAGCCTTGCCAGTTGGCAGCCGGCCCTGCCTGGAAACGATCTGTTTACATTCTTCAAGGATAGCCGGCCCTCCAGCACGGTGAATGGCACCATCAACCCCGCCACCGCCCATCAGGCTGGAGTTGGCGGCGTTAACTATGGCATCTGTACTCTGACTAGTAATGTCCCCCTGAACGAGTGAGAGCCTGGTCTTATTGATGGTTACTCTCATTTCCGTTAGCTCTTCTTGTCGATCCATTATAGCCGACCTACTCGGTGGATTCTATGGGCCTTAGGTGCAGGTGGAATTTTGCGGGAAGGCAGCAGGAACTGGCCACAATATTCAAAGGAAAGGTACAAAATCGCATGTTGGTCTCCAAACAGCGAGCCCTATGCTAAATGTGCATGGGGCTCGCTAATGTCTGTAGCTTTGATGTCTCTTGATTGGGGTTGGCTAGTCGCCTGGCTGGGCCAGTGACCATACCACCCTGATGGCGTTGATGACAGCCGCTGGCACCATAAGGACTGCGATGAACTGCACCATGCCGTTAAGGACTCTGCCCAGCCCGTCGATGACGTCGTTCAGGGGATTGAATGACTGCGTTCCAATGCCAACCACGACCAGGGCAATGGCTGCCACCAGGAAGGGGATCATCTCCTTACTGGTGATGTTGAACAGTCCGACGATGATGCCCATGATGAGCAGGATCAGGACGATGGTTCCGTTATCGCCCTCAGATATGCCACCCCCGATGATGGCCAGGAGCATGCCTGCGAAGAATGCTATGGCGCCGATTATGCCTATCATGCTCCTTTGTGGCTTGGATGATGATGTGTTGACCATTAAATACCCTCCTTTCTAGAGTTCTTTAACTCTGGGGCAGAAGTCTAGCAACAACGTGAGATGCTGTCAAGCATTGGACTGCTGGGTGTCATACCTTTTTCCCCCTGTGTTCCAGATTGGGAGATTACTAAGGCGAGAGAGACCGGGATGTGTTTGCTGAATAGGAAAAGCTTGACAGTGAGAGGAGTTTTGTCTGAGAATGTGAACAATAAGGACTAGGCTCCCGATTCTTGAATCATGCGAACGCGAGTTCTGTTTATCAACACGCCCTTCCCCCGTGAAGAACATCCTGTACCACCGCTCGGTTTGACCTACCTTGCTGCAGTACTTGAAAAGGAAGGGATGGATGTCCGCATCCTGGATCTTCTTGTAGAGCAATACTCCCCCGAGAAGCTGAGGAGGAACCTGCAGGAATATCAGCCTCAATTTGTTGCGGCTACATGCTCGACCCTAAATTACGGGATTGCCTCTAGAATCCTCAAGGTCTGCAAGAACTTCGATGCCAGCCTGGTTACACTCATTGGGGGGCCGCACGTGAGTTTTGTGGCCAGTCAGGTAATTGAAAAAGCCCCCTGGATTGATTTTGTTGTAAGAGGAGAAGGCGAATATACGCTGGTAGACCTGTTGCATACCCTGGTAAATGGGAAAGAGTTGAGGGATGTTCTGGGCGTTGCCTTTCGAAGGGATGGGAAGGTTATTCTTACCCCCCCTCGTCCCTTGATTAAAGAACTCGATAAGCTGCCTTTGCCTGCCCGTCACCTGCTTCCTCTATCGAAGTATCGAGCCCTCAAGGCGCCCACCACTGTTATCACCAGCAGAGGGTGTCCTTTTGGTTGCATCTTTTGCTCAGCACCGAAGATGTTTGGAAGGGGTGTCCGCTTCCGAAATCCCAAGCTGGTAGTTGATGAGATAGAGATGATTTACCGAGAGCTCGGCTTCGAGCAAATAAACATTGTTGATGACACCTTTACGGTGAAAGAACAGCATGTGCAGAGTATTTGTGATGGATTGATGGCTCGCGGTCTCAAGGTCAGATGGTCGGTTTACTCCAGGGTGGACACGATCAGCCCGCGTCTACTGAGCATTATGAAGGAGGCTGGCTGTTCCTGGGTCTGTTTTGGGCTGGAGTCAGGATCGCAGGAGATTCTGGATAGGATCAAGAAGGGGATTACTATAGCCAAGTCAAGAGAGGCGGTGAGGATGGCAAAGGAGGCTGGCATAAATACCATGGTCTCCTTCATCCTGGGTCTGCCCGGTGAGAACCCGGAGACCGCCAGACAGACAGTCAAACTGGCCAAGGAACTATTCGATAAGTATGGTGTCAGTTATGGTTTCCATATCCTGGCCCCTATGCCCGGTACGGAGGTGTGCGAAAAGGCCGACGAATATGGCATCAGGATCCTCACCCACAACTGGGCAAAGTATGATGCAAATCGCCCGGTGGCCGAGACCACTACGTTCAGCGCTGCCCAGATGATACGCATAGTCGAGGACTACGAATATGATGTCAATGAAGCCTGGAAGGAGATGAAGTCGCAGGCGGAGTGTGGGAATCCCCAACTCATGGAGAGGGTAGCCGGGACTATTACCCAGGATTTTGTGTGGAAGCTGTTGAAAAGCGATGCAATTGAGCGCGTGGGGCGCTCTGATGGCCATCAAAGTGAGCTGGCCCGGAAGATATCTCAAAGACTGGATGTTTCTTTAGACTTGGCTGAACAAGAACTGGCGAAGCTGATTGCGGCGGGGAATATCACCAGGACCAAAGTGGATGGGGAGAAGCGCCCTGTTTGGAAGTGGGCCTAAAACCTGCAGTGAACTACTGCCTTGGTATTCTTCCGTTCCCTGGCATACAGTCACGGCCCTCCTGGGGATGTCCCCTGAGTAACCCTCCTGATATCTCTCTTCGCCTTATACTATCAGCCTTTCCACTGCTCGGACCCACATAAATTTGAAGGATCTGAAGTGACGTGTTTTGCCTTTGTGGATGCATCATCTCTTATCAATGATTGGCTTCCCGATGGAAGGCGTAGTATTCGGTGACGCGTTTCAGCGCCTTGGCCGCTCTTTCGAAGTTAGTAAAACTGGGTATGCCCCTCTCTATCAACTTGTTTCTTATGTCCAATGCTTCTGCTTCCAGTTGCCCTGCAGAAATAACGGTCAAGAAGGGCTTGGAGCATCTGTTTTTGAATTCTGACAGGGCCTCAACCAGGTTATCGATATAAGAGGGGTAGTATTGCCAGATTTGGGATAGGAACGGTAGGGACAGCTCGAAGACCAGGGAGTCTGTGTTGGCGTCAGCGCTCAGGACATCTAATATCCTGATGGAATCTTCTATTGAAGGCGCATGCCAGGAAATATCCAGCGGATTGAGGTAACTGCCACCTATGATGTTAAAGAAGGAGGCAAATTGCCGATAGGAGCGATCGCTGAGTTTTGGAGCTGTAAGTCCCACCCTGGTGAAGGCATCTGCTATCACCACGGACTGTCCCCCGCTCTGTGCCACCAGAGCCACCCTGCCCCCGAGAGGGGCTTTGAGATAAAGGAGCGCTTTCACACAATCGACCATCTCGTCGAGGCTGTCGACCTTGATGGCGCCGCACTGTCTGATAACGGCCTCCCATATAGTGGGTTTGGAGGCTAGCGAACCGGTGTGGCATGCTATTGCCCTGTATCCCTCTTCGCCTTTACCCCCCTTCCAGACAAGCACTGGTTTGCTTCTGGCCGTTTCCATGAGGGATTGGAAGAACCTTCTTCCCTCCTTTATCCCTTCTATGTACATACCTATTATTTTTGTTTCCTTGTCCTGGGACAGGTATTCCAGGTAGTCTGTGCTGTCGAGGACTGCTCCATTACCATAACTTACTGATTTGCTTATCTTAATTCCGTTTAGTGCTCCTACGAGGCTGAAGAAGATGGCGTGGGTGCCGCTCTGAGAGATGAAGCCTACCGGGCCGGCTATCCCATGGTATTGGTCTGGGTCATGGCGCAACCCGAGAATCGGGTTGAAGATACCCATACAATTTGGCCCGATAAGGTTGAAGTTAGCGTCCTTCGCCATCTTGACAAGAACCTTCTCCAGTCGCAATCCCTCCTCAGTATTTGTCTCGGCAAAACCCGAGGTAAACAGTGCTGCCCCGCCCACTCGCTTCTGAATGCAATCGTTCAGGACACGAGGGGCTACTCCCCTGGGAACGGCGATAAGTACGTAATCCACCGGCTCGGGTATATCAAGCAAGCTGAAGTAGTTCGGTATTCCCATGCTCTCTATGCCGGGCAGTTCTTCCGGGTCAATCTGGACGGAATATAGTTTGCCGGTGAAGGTGCTCAGGCTTCTGAGCCACACATAACCATTCCCCCTCTTGTCGCCCACTACTGCTACGCAGTGAGGGTTAAAGGCCCTATCCAGTTCCTTCCGGTTTATACTCAACGGATAATCCTCCTGTCCGATGCTATAGACGTCATTTGTTGCTACATTGGAATTGGTTTAACCAACTGTCCCAGGGGTTTTCGAAGTCTAGTCGATTATTCTATCACCTCACATTTGAAAAGGCATTTTGATCTGGCATGATTGTAGTAACCGTAGTAGTCAGGATGCCCTGCTTGTCTGGTTTGCTCAGGCAAGTGAGCTTGCGGTATCATATCCTCTAGTCTGCATAAAAGAACCGGAGACTTATCTCATTCTATCTTCGGCCATTGCCGATAAAAGAGGAGGATCAAATTGGCATCAGCGCTTAGTGGGATTAAGGTAATCGACATCTGCGGCTTAGGGCCAGGTTCGCTTGTTTCCATGACCTTGGCAGACATGGGGGCTGACGTCATTAAGGTTGACATGCCACCTGGGGGTGGGCATCGAGGTGTCGGCGATGGTCTGGTTTATTTCCCGGAGGCGGAAGATGAAGCCGAGAAGATGGTTGCCTACGGGGCGGTCAACCGCAATAAGAAGAGCATGGCGATCAATTTTCGAACTGAGGCAGGGCAGAGTGTCCTTCATAAACTGGTCGGGACTTGTGACGTTGTCATCGAAGCCTTCCGGCCAGGTGTGATGGATCGTATGAACGTGGGCTATGAGGCCCTGGCTAAGACAAATCCCAGGATCATCTATTGCGCGATTTCCGGTTATGGGCAAACTGGCCCGTATCGAAGTTTCCCTGGGCATGATGCCAATTATGCTGGTTTTGGGGGTGTATTGGGCTTGACCGGCGATCGCCGTGATGGCCCACCGGTTATGGCGCTCAATATAGTGGCTGATATGGCCGTTGCATATCTGAACGCTGTTATCGGTGTTCTGCTGGCCGTTTGTGCTCGGGAAAGAACAGGTAAAGGTCAGATGGTGGATATATCAATGCTGGATGGTGTTGTGGGGCTTTTGGCTGGTGTGCCTGGTACGGCAGAGTATCCCTACAACGGAGTTTTACCACAGCGTGGTGATACACTGACCAGCGGCAATAACCCCTTCTACGCTGTCTATCAGACCAAGGATGGTAAGTATCTCAGTGTTTGTCCGATTGAGCCGCGCTTCTGGCAGAACCTGTGTCGGGTGCTGGGGCGCGAGGATCTGGCCCCTCATGAATTTGACCTGAGTCCCAAGAAAGAAGAGATGTTGGGGGACTTAAAGAAGATATTCCTCACCAAGACCAGGGATGAATGGTTTGATCTTCTCATCAAGGCTGATGTGCCGGTAGGCAAGGTTCTTGATGTAGATGAAGTATTCAAAGATCCCCAGGTGCTTGCCCGGAAGATGGTAATTGAAGTACCTCATCCCAAATTTGGCAAAGTGAAACAGATTGGCATCAGCGTCAAACTCTCCGATACACCGGGCGAGATACGCAGTTTGGCGGTTCGTCTTGGCAAGCATACTGACGAAGTCCTCTCGGGGTTGGGTTATTCCAAGGCTGAGATCGAGAAACTGCGGCATGACGGGGCGGTTGGCTGAGCCCCCGGTCTTGTTCTTGGCAGAGAAATCTCATCTGAAGAAGCCGTCTTTGTCCTGAGCAGTGGGGACGGGGAGGTGCGGGTTACATTTTAACCGGATTCTCCTTCACCTTTGCTGCTCTTGCGATGTAGGGGCTCTTCCATTATGGGGTTCCGGGATATCCACTGCCGCGTGCCGGATTGCCGTAGTTGATTATGTGACATTTCCCCTCGTATTGCGGTTGTTGCCCATATACATATATTTATTTGTTTGCTGTTCGACGAGCAAAGCTGACATAGTTAACCTCATAGTAGAAGTCTAGATCGGGCGAGCCGATTGAGGGAGGGACGTTATGGATGTCATTGAAGCTATCAACAGCCGGAGGAGCGTTCGGGCATTCAAGACTGAGCCTGTGCCCGGGGAGGTCCTCCGGTCGATCATGGAGGCTGCTCTGCGGGCGCCTTCCTGGGAGAACACTCAGCCGTGGGAGCTGGCTGTTCTGGGGGGGGATGTCATGAAGAATTTGAAGGCAGCCATTTTAAGTATGATGATGGCTGGAGAGAAGCCCAGTCTTGACCTACCCTGGCCCAAGTTTACCGGGCGGCACCTCGAACGGGCGAAGGCAGATGGCAGGCGTCTTTTCCTTGAATTAGGTATATCGAAAGAGGATAAGAATGCAATCATGAACTGGCGGTTGTCCATGTCCCAGTTCTTCGATGCCCCTAATGGAGTAATAGTATATATGGATGCTTCATTGGGGCAGTGGTCACTGGTCGATGTCGGGATAGCGCTGCAAAACCTGATGCTGGCGGCGTGTCACTACGGTGTGGGGTCATGCCCTCTGGCGGCTGTGGTGGTGTATCCTGCAGTTCTACGCGGTCTTCTGGGAATACCTGAATCGAAGCGTGTTGTTTTGGGTGTGGCTCTGGGATACCCGGATCTTTCGAAGCCAGCGTCAAAATTCCAGGCCAGTCGGGAGCCTTTGGAAAGCATGGTGACCTGGCATGGCTTCGACTAATCATGATGGCGAGGCGTCATGCAAGTTCGGTGAGTTGAGACGAGAACGGCGTGTGATGGGCAGGTTTGATGGCTTGGATAAGTGATATAATTCGCCGTTGGCCACTATTCTGACTTAGTAAAGAAGGTAGGCAACCTCAACTCGTCCCCAAACCTCATGCTTCTGGTACGGTGCTTTACCTAGTCTCCCCTTTGTATCCAGGCTGAGGTTGGGGTGGTACAATGTCGCAAGTGAATCAAACTGATGTCTCTGCTTGACATAATCAAGGGGCTTTTCACTGGACAGCCTGGTAGCGATTCCAGGCAAAGTGGCAATTCGGCTCTGGTAGTGAAGCCCTCCACCATAAGCAAAACGTCTAGCTCGCTGCAGAAGATTGGTGATGTTGAATCCAAGTGCCCCTACTGTGGTTGTACACTGGAGAAGAGACCAGTGCGAAAGAAGAAATGCACAAACTGCGGGAACTTCATTCTCGTCCGCACAAGACCGAGTGACAGTCAGAAGATTCTTGTCACAGAACAGCAAGCAGCACAGATTCAGAGGCAGTGGCAACACAGAATGCCTGAAGGACTTGAGAGAGACCCTGAGTATAGGCAAATGAGGGCGAAGCTAAGGGTCAACCGGGGCACAGAGCCTTCAGTGGAGGATGTCCGTTGGGCTTTGGCCAATGAGCGTTCACTTCAACATGCAAGAAAACGGGATTGGGGGCTGTATCGAAACGAGAAGTTGGATATGGCCGGGGTACTAGAGTATGAGGATAGATTGAGGGACGCTCTGCAAATGTATCTGGAAATCTGCTATCTTGATGTGAATGGCCCGACAAATGGAGGCGGCCCAAGAGCCTCCTTTGACCCCACACAGGCTTTCATAGCCCCAGGCATCATCTGGGAAGTAAGAGAGCTGAGTGATAACCTTGGGTTGGAGACAGCCGAGGTCAAGAGCCTGTTCATCGAGAGAGCCGAGATCGTTCACCATTCCTTGAGACTCCCAGTAGCTCCTGCCAAAGCCTGGGATCAAATAGAGCTGGAGTTGAGAGTCGCTCGTAGCCGCCCAACCAAGCCCTAATAGAACTCTAACCTTGTTCCTTCATGTATCCAAGCATGTCGCAGAGAACTTCAAAGGGAGGCTCAATGAGTGTAACGCATACTGCCAAAATGGATGGAAAATCTTGGGCAATCTACGGAGTGCTTCTAGGTCTAGTTGTGCCACCTGCCTTCTATGGGGTGTTCTCAGTGCTTGACATTGGTTTTCTTTACAAGTGGCTGATATGGCTAGGTGTAGTAATGTTTCTGGCAGTGCTCCTACGCTGGTATCCCTTCCAAATGTTCCTGCGGTGGATAGGCGAGCAGGCAACTGGCAACTGGCAACTGGCAAGCACACACAATCCTAAGGAGTTCGACTCTAACCCACCATAACCGAGGAGCACACAGCATGTTACTCCAGACCATCCCTTCCTATCCAGGCTGAGGTTGACACCCTTTGCCCCACCATGCTATTGTTCGAGCCGATCTGCACCGTTGAGCAAAGTGGACTGTGGCCTGCCAACACCCGTGCACTACTCGGAGTCGATACCCTGGGGAGAACTCTGGGCTACCATCACCTCCCGTTGGAGGAACTACCTCTTCCTGTTTCCGTCGAGACAGGTGATGGAGGGGAATGACAAATAGGAGGAGTCGCCAATGCCGATCTTCTTCATTCTCGTTCTGATCGTCATAGGTGTTGCCGTCATCGGCCTTGCTGTCTGGAACCGCCGACTCAGAGACAGGCGCCGGAAGGAGTTGGCCGAGTGGGCACGCCTGAACGAATTTGGCTTCCTACCTGCAGAGGACTACTCGATAGGCTTCCGCTACCAGTTTTTTAAGTGCTTGCAGCGGGGCGATAACCGCTACGGCTACAACATAATGGAGGGGATTTCCGGCAAACGAGTAGTGTGCGCCTTCGATTACCACTATGAAACGCACTCCAGTGACAGCAAGGGCAACCGGCAGACTCACCATCACCATTTCTCGGCCGTCGTTGTGGAAGCTGGCCTGCCGCTCAAGCCCCTGTTTATCCGCCCCGAGGGTTTTCTTGACAAAGTGACCGAGTTCGTCGGGTTCGACGACATTGACTTCGAGTCTGCAGAGTTCAGCAAACGGTTTTTTGTCAAATCCCCTGACCGTCGCTGGGCTTACGACGTTCTGCACCAGGCCACCATGGAGCTGATGCTGTGCTACCCCCGCTTTATCATTGACTTCCAGGGCAGCCAGGTCATGGCCTATTGGGACAACAAGACGTTCTCCCTGGGGGATTTCGGATCGGCACTGAAGGTGGTGACGGGCATCCTGGATGGGTTGCCTGACTCTGTGGTGCGGGAAATGAAGGGAATCCGTTCAGGAGGCCAGCCGTCATGACTTGGATAATTGGCATCACCATTGGCGTCGTCTTGTTGCTGGTGCTCTGGATAGCTGTGATGTACAACACCCTGGTGCGGGGCCGCAACCACTGTGATGAGTCGTGGTCGGACGTTGATACTGAACTGAAACGGCGCTATGATCTGATCCCCAACCTGGTCAACACAGTCAAGGGTTATGCCACCCATGAGAGGGAAGTCATGGAACAGGTGACTCAGGCTCGGAGTGCTGCTGTGGCCAGTCAGGGCTCGCCCTCCTCGCAGGCGCGCGACGAGAACGTGCTGGTGGGCACCCTGCGGCAGTTGCTCGCCGTGGTCGAGAGCTACCCTGACCTGAAGGCCAGCCAGAACTTTCTCAAACTTCAAGAGGAACTGGTCAACACGGAAGACCGTATTCAGAGAGCACGCCGGTTCTACAACGGCAATGTGCGGGACTACAACAACCGCGTGGAGCTGTTCCCGTCCGCCTTGGTGGCTGGATGCCTCGGCTTCAAGGAGCGCGAGTTCTTCGAGATCAAGGTGGCGGTGGAGCGCGAAGCGCCGGTGGCGAAGATGTAGGGCAGGTTGCTCAACGGAAAGGGCCATAGCAGAATCCCGCACCGAAGAGCCAGATTTGAGGGCAAGTTAGCGATTCGGCGCAGATTGACAGGGCTGCGAGAGATAGACCATGCCGCAGATGGAGACCAGGGACGTGCCATCATCACTGGCTGGACATTGAGCATAGCCTGTCAGTAAGCCTTTGACTTCGGACAGCACTGATAGTGTAATGTATATGGGAGGCATGCCGCAGATGCGCCTCTGGTCGCCCTCGCCCCTGATCTCCTCAAAGAAAGCCTCGGCGTTACCCTGACGAAGAATGTCGGTCAGCCTTTGATCCTGCTCTGCCAGCCTGTCCCTACCTGCAAGGTCTAGCGGGAGGTGATCCCCAAAAGCAGGCCCAATGTGAGCCAGGTCGGCTGCTGCTACTATGAGAGTGCGCCGATCGGTCGCTGCTTTCCTGATGATTTCGATAGTGGCTGATATGGATGTGCCTTGTAAGGGACTCTCACCCTGATCGATGAACGAGTGGAAGGAACCGCAAAGGACAGGGAGTATGTCACACCGTCTGTTACCCAGCAAGTAATGCAGCCAGATGAGCGCTGCCTCAACGGAATGCTCTCCACGGTGATGCAGTTCATTGCCGAAAACCCTTGCCTCTCCGGCTAGCCGGGCGATCTCGTCTACTAATTCCCGGGCTGTTGGCAGGATGCCCCAGGGGGTCTCATAATTCTGGCGGGTCAGGTTTATCTCACCCTCTCCTCCATTATGGTCTGTTCCCAATATAACGACCAGCTCAGTCTCCTCCAGGGCCGATGCTGCTTTGGCCCAGACTCTGGCATAGATAGGCCCACCCCTCGCAAAGTCGATGTGGGGGCTGATCAGTCCCTGTACCTCTCCGGTGGTTTGCGGGTCGTCCTTTTCTGCCTGGTCAAGGTATCTTTGCAGCAAAGCCCTGATTTCCTGGGGATCCTCCGGATAACATTTTCCAATAAGGAGGGGTTGCCTCGAGGCAGCATGTCGGAAATCATCGATGGCAACCTGATGGGCCTGGGCGAATCGCTCGTTGTTCAGAAGAAGAGCATTATCGAGCTCTGAAACGAGCTTCTCCATGATGGAGGTGCTGATGGGAATCCCTGTTCGCAGTTCAAACCCGGTCCTGACCATCCCCAAGTCACGGCTCCCATCCAGCAGTGTCAGGACTGGGGACAAGGCGCGAGGTACGAATAATCCTCTTTGGCTTATCCCCAGGGGGTCGCTTAGAAGGACACCTTGCTGTCCCCTGTGTAATACAGGCTGAGCATGGACCTCTCGAAGCTTAGGATTAGCCACAAAATCGAACTACCGAATTCTCTACCTTGCGGATTAGATGCCGTACAGGTTTATTTTTCCGCAGCCGAATCCAGCTATAAGGTTGCTTGCCGGAAGCGGTGGTACTGGAGAACCATGCGGGCTGTTTTGATCCCTCCGCCCGATGCCTTATGTGTGCCCATACCAGCGATGCCAACGTCGGCACCGGTATAGAAAAGCCCTCTGATCGGTGCCTTTGGTGATGGCTGATACTTGCCACACTGGCCTGCAATCTGGGCCAGGCCAACACACTCTCCCCCCTGCCCCTCAACCACATGATCGCGGGTAAAGTGTGACACCTCGGCCGGCCCCTCCAGTTCCTTGTACATAACGGCGTCCATGACCCCGGGATACAACTTGTCCCACATTTTGTCCATCTTCTCGTATAGCATCTTGATTTCTTTGGCATCCGGGTCTGGTGAACAGATGGTTCCAGCAACGATACACTGCTTACCCGGGGGTGCCATGTTGGGGTCAAAGTTGGAGGGGACTGTGGCGAACATCATTACCTCGTCGGATACCTCGCCAGAGCGCACCTTGAGGAAGCGCTCCAGGTTCATGGTCGTGTCATCGGCCCAGATGTTGTACATCTGATCTTCCAGGACTTTCTTATTGAGAAAATACTTGACGCCGGTGAATGCCCAGCCCGGGACCAGCCCCTTAACATAGTTTACATAACTTTTATCGAATTGGTTCTCACCCACCAGTTTGAGTACTGTGGGCTGGATGCCGACATCACTGATAATAATAGGTGCCTCGTAGGTGCCGTCCCCGGTGTCTACTCCGGTTACCCGGCCGTCGCTGATCTTTATCTTCTCTGCTCTGGTGTGCGCTCGTATCTCCCCCCCGTTGGCCTTCATTGCCTTGGCTAAGTCATCAAGCACACGTCCGAAGCCCCCGACGTAGTACCCTGCAGCTCCACGGAGAGCTATGTCCTGCATTATCACTATTTGTTCTGAGGCTGAAACAAGATCGATGGGCTCAGCCAGCGATCCATTGGCATGCATTGCAAAGTAACTGTAGAGGGGCAATGGCAAATCAGCAAATTGAGAAAGCCATTGCTCCGAGGTCAGGTCATCCAGGGCATTGATCTGCTCTGCAGGCATCATGACCACGTCAATCATGAACTTCAGTGCAGTCTCACGCTCCTTGCTTCCAATCTCCCAGAGGTCGAACAAGGGATCTGGTTGCAGTCCGGTGGTTGCAGGCAGGACGCCCTTATTATATTTCCCTGATCGACCTCTATATGCTAACCCGGCAACATTCAAGGGAAGCGGCTTAAGTTGAGACTCGATGCCCAGTTCTTTGAAGGCTACGGCAAAGCTTGGCCCCTGAGCCGGCACCTGAAGCTTGGGTCCCAGTTCATAAGAGAAGCCGTCTTTGTTGGTTGGCGTGACTGCCTTCCCGCCAGTCGTCTCATTTTTCTCCAGCAGCAGGGTCTTAGATCCCCATTTGGATAGTAAAGCGGCAGAGGTAAGACCACCTGGCCCTCCTCCTATCACTATCACATCGTATTTCTTTGTCATTTTGCCCCCCTTTCTATTTTGGCTACATGCCTGGAATTGGTGTTGGCTTTGGTACTAACGCATGATAAACCATGCATTTCTTTTTTGCAATTTCGTAATTGGCAAGCGAAAGGATGTGATAGCAACGAGCACAGAGAACTAAGGTTGACCAAGGTCGGCCAATAGTGCTAATTTAAGGAGGAGACAGGAACATTGTATAGCGGTTTGCGGTGTGTATTGAATGTAGAAGAGAGCATGATCCTGCCCAGTAGCCCAGACAGCCATAAGAGGCATATAGGAGGGATCGCATAGTGGTCTAGTGCGGGCGCCTGCTAAGCGCTTACAGGGGTTAAACTCTGTCGTGGGTTCGAATCCCACTCCCTCCGCCATATTGACAGGGCACTGCTTCAAACGAAACGAAAGGTCTTTCTCTCCCAGTTCTGGTTTAATTGCGTTGATCTCACATTCCAGCCGATTCTGAGGTAGAAAACCCGTGCCAAAATACTATATTTGGACTATTGGTTGTCAGATGAATAAGGCCGATTCGGACTGTATGGCCAACTACCTGGAGCATTCAGGGTACTCTCGCACAGAGATGGCTGATGAGGCTGAGGTGATTTTGCTCAATAGCTGCGTGGTGCGTCAGAATGCAGAGGATAAAGTAATCAACAAGCTCAACTCCCTCAGGGGTCTGAAGAGGAGGTCTCCAGGTGCGGTCATCGCTCTCACTGGCTGTATGGTTGGCTCTGAAATCGACGACCTTAGTAAGCGCTTCCCCTGGGTTGACCTTTTCTTTCGGCCACAGCAATGGGAAGTCTTCTTCCAATGGGCTGGAAGCCACGGATTAGGCAGCGCCGACAACAAGGGCTTTCTCACCCCTCAGCGACCTCCTGTGAGTGAGTTGATTCCGATCATGCATGGTTGCGATAGTTTCTGCTCCTATTGCGTTGTGCCCTATCGCCGCGGAAGGGCGAAGAGCCGTGACCTGCATGAGATCTGCTGTCAGGTAGAAGCGCTCGTTCAGCGTGGTGTGAAGGAAGTCACCTTGCTTGGTCAAATTGTCGATTCCTATGGCCTTGACCTGCCCTCAAGGCCTGATCTGGCGGATTTATTGGCAGAACTGAACAAAATCGAAGGACTTCTGCGAATACGCTTTCTGACCAACCATCCAAACTACATGAGCCACAAGCTTATCCAGGCGGTGGCTGGACTGGAAAAGGTCTGCGAGTATATCAGCCTGCCTGTTCAGGCTGGTGACAATGAGGTACTGAAGGCAATGCGGCGTGGCTATACAGTGGAGCATTATTGTGACCTGGTGGGGCAGATACGCGGAACCATCCCCGATGTTTCATTGAGCACCGATGTGATTGTTGGTTTTCCGGGTGAAACAGAGGAGCAGTTTGCCAGTACCCTGGACATCCTGCGGCAGATCAGATTTGATAAAGTCCACATAGCTGCCTACTCGCCCCGGCCTGAGACCATTGCCTTCCGAAAACTTGATGACAATGTCTCTTCTGAACGAAAGGAGCTGCGGCGTTTGCAGACTGAAGCTGTACAACAGCGTATAGCCGCCGAAATCAATGCCGACTTTGTGGGCAAGATAGTGGAGGTTCTGGTGGAGGGCAAGAAAAAGGATAAATGGCAGGGTCGCACTAGAGGGGACAATCTAGTATTCTTTCCGGGCAGTGACAGCCTGGTTGGGCAGTTGGTGATGGTGATAGTTGAGAAGACCAGCGCTTTCGCACTGCAGGGCGTGCCACAAGAAAAGATTAAGAATCCAGTAGTTTGACGGAGTTCTTGCCCAGGAACTCCTTCATAGAGTCAAACCATCTGGCCTTCAGGTCGTCTGGCCACTCGGTATTGAAGGAAGGGAACTTATCCATTAGAAACATCATGGTCTGAAGACGGTCGAACCATTCTCCCCGGACATCTTTAGGCCAATTTGGATCAAAGTCTGGCAATTTGGCAGCCAGATAGTTCGATCCCAGCAGCCCGGCTTTGTCCAATTGACGCCTGGGGGATGATGAAAGAGAGGGCGATCTCCTTTTTCGGGGTGGGAGTGCCTGAGGGCTGGCTTTCTGAGATGTCCCTACCCTGGACCTGGTCAATAGGTTGGGCGATAACCCTATGCCTGAGTCCTTAGCAAGAGCCAGGAAAAAGGAAAGGCACTTGTTGCCTACATTATTATCAGCGCCGAACTGGCGGAAGCACTCTTTTACCTGCCCCAGCGTAGCGTGTTCCAGATCCAGGCCTCCGAATACCGGCTTATAAGCTGCCTCAGCTATTTCTCTCAGCAGCAATCTGCGGTTTTCTCCCTCTGTCTTTACCAGGTTCAAGAGCTTATCAGTTGGTTCATTCCCGGGGCCGATCAGATCCAGGAAAGAAAGGGTGGCCCTGACAGTCAACGCTGTGCTTTCGGACACCCCGAGGTCCTTAAGATAACTTTGATCCAACTGCAACGGAACGTGCTGGTATAGAGCTCCAAGAAGCCTTTGCCAGGTGGCGTAGGTCAAATATGGTGGCAGACGGTTCTTTCCTCTTGATTTCATAAATTCAGTCTTCCCTTCTCAGTAATCGCCATTTCAGGATTATAGTCCTGGTGAAATGAAATGTCAAGACCATTGACTTATGAAATTATATTTCATTATGAAATGATACCTGAAATGAAATCATGTGGGCAATGAGGTAAAATTTTAGTGTGAAATTGGCGATATAAACAATTTATTTCAATTGTGAAAAGCTATTGACAAGCAATTTTTTTGTGATCTACAATGGCTTGTCTGTGAAATTCCCCTAGTCACCTAGGTACCAAGGTGGATTTAGAGGGAAAGTGGGAAACAGGAATGAAGATAGGAATCAAGAAAATAAATACAAGTAGAAAATCGAGAAGGAGGAGCAAGTGAACGAAAGAGACGCAAGGGTTCCTGCGCCCATTAAGGTGATTGGTGTGGGTGGGGGTGGATGCAATGCTGTACGGCGGATGCTGGTGAAGCCGACGCCGGGGGTCCAGTATATAGTATGTAATACTGATATCAAATCGCTGGATTCCTGCCCCACCGATGTACTGTCGGTGCAGATTGGTGAGCATATCACCCGTGGCTTCGGGGCAGGGGGAGACATGGCGGTAGGGGCAAAGGCTGCGGAGGAGGGTCGTTTTCTATTAAAGAGGGCACTTAAGGATGCCGAGTTGGTATTCGTCACGGCTGGCATGGGTGGAGGCACGGGGACAGGCGCAGCTCCAGTTGTAGCTCAGATAGCCAAGGAAAGCAAGGCCTTGGTCATCGCCGTAGTAACCACCCCATTCTCTTTTGAAGGGAAGAGACGTTTCTCACTGGCTCTAACGGGTATCCGCAGACTCAGACCGGAAGTAGATAACCTGATCATCATTCACAATGACCGGCTGCTGCAATTCTGTGAGTCAAACGTCCCAACGCAACATGCATTTTCTGTTGCCGATGAAGCTGTTTCCGAGGGTATTTTGGCCGTATCTAACCTGGTTAATGTATCAGGGGAGATCAATGTTGACCTGGCTGATGTGAAAGCCGTCATGGGTATTCCTGGTGGTGCACTCCTTGCCATTGGCAAAGCAGATAGCAAGAGCCGCTACCCGGCGCAGGAAGCAGCAGAGCAAGCCATTCAGAACCCGTTGCTGGATATAGACATAAAGGGAGCCAAAGGCATCCTGTTCAATTTCAGTGGTGGCCCGGATCTAACACTGGGTGAGGTAAACGATGCGGCCAATCTCATTGCCAGGGAAGTGGATAGCAGTGCCCTGATGTTCTTTGGTATGTCCACCCCCAGCGAAGAAATGAGGAATGTGGTGAAGATCACGCTCATTGCCACTGGCATACATCCGCCTTTGCCCACCAGCTGGCTGGCTGAAATGGGAGAGACTATTAAAGAGGTGCTAACAGGGCACAAGAGGCCTGGTTCATATCACTAGTAGTAGAGGTATAACACAAAATAATGGCTGAATCAGACCGAAAAGGGGGTTAGACGAGATGTCACAGTTGCTATCATGGATCAATGCGGTATCGGGGATGATACTCTTCTTTGCCATGTCTAATATAACGACTTGGGTCATCTTCGACTCGCCGCAAGCCAAGATATTCCCCTTCCTCGTTGGCATACTGCTCCTGGGTAATGCAGTATACCTATCCGTGGCAAAGGGAGAGATCTCGAGCCATCGCAGTTAGGGGGTCATGAAATGGCACGTTTGTTAAGCTGGGCCAACATGCTGGTGGGTGGACTGTTATTGTTTGCACTTTCAGACATAGCAAGCTGGTCCTGGTTTTCGGCCCCCGCCGCCAGGCTGATTGTCTTTGTTCTAAGCGTGCTGCTGGTAGGGAATGCAGTTATCCTCTCGTTTGGAAGCGAAGGACAATGGGCACGGCGGGATGGAGTGGCCTAGCCTCCTTATGAACGGCCTCGCGTTTAGGGGAAGCAAGCTTTTGTACTTTTGGGGAGAGGGATGGGCTCCCTCTCCCCACAACCAGCGGGGATTCTTGATACATATATCTAATGAAAGGAGGGAGAGGCAAGGAGCATGATAGATACAGTGCGGGGAGGCATGAGAGCGGGTGACCGTGCCAGGACACCGGCGCTGATCAAGGTAATAGGTGTCGGCGGTGGCGGCTGCAATACTGTCCGCCGCATGATGCGCACTCAACAGACTCCTGGCGTGGAATATATTGTCGCTAATACGGATGTAAAGTCCTTAGACCTGATCCAGGGAGGAGCAATTTCACTGCAAATCGGCGAGCATCTCACCCATGGGTTTGGTGCTGGGGGAGATCCCAAGGTTGGTGGCCAGGCGGCTGCAGAGGCGGAGTTTCTGCTCAAACGAGCACTCAAGGATGCTGAGCTGGTATTTATCACAGTGGGTATGGGTGGAGGCACAGGCACCGGAGCAGCTCCAGTAGTAGCTCAAATAGCCAGGACCTGTGGTGGGCTGGTTCTTGCTGTTGTAACCACCCCCTTCTCCTTTGAAGGCAGGAAGCGTGATGAGGTTGCCATGGCAGGCGTCGATAAGCTTAGGTCAATGGTCGACAACATGATTGTTGTCCACAATGACCGCCTTCTCCAATACTCAGACCACAATGCCAGCATAAGCCAAGCCTTCGCCATGGCTGACGGGGTGGTGAGCGAGGGGATCTTAAGCGTATCCCAGCTTGTCAATGTCCCCGGAGAGATAAATGTTGACCTGGCTGATGTGAAAGCCGTAATGAAGCTGGCTGGAACAGCTATCATGGCTATGGGCCATGGTGAGGGACAGCATCCTGCTATGGATGCTGCAGAACAAGCTATCACCAATCCTCTGCTCGATGTCACCATGAAAGGGGCCAGAGGGCTTCTGGTCAGTTTCTCCGGTGGGCCAGACTTGAGCCTCGGCGAGGTCAATGAGGCAGCGACAGCCATCGCCAGAGAAGCTGATCCCAATTGTAATTTCAAGTTCGGCCTGGCTTCCCTCAGTGATGAGCTTCGGGGGAAGGCCAAGGTTACCGTTATTGCTACAGGCATAAGAGCATCAGGCATAAGAACATCGTCGTCTTCGTCTTCGCCGCCACCCTCTATGACCTCGACGACCAAGGGGTTATTCAAGAGCCTGGGACAGCAGATCGACAAGGCGACCAAAGATCGCAAATGGTTTTAGTTGAGACTTACTAGGGAAGTTTGAGCAATAAAGGAGGAGGGATTTACTATGGCGCGTGTGCTAGGTATGGTTAATGTGGTTATTGGATTCTTCCTGTTAGTGCTGGTCTTGTCAGGGGTATTCAGCCAGGTGTTGTCACATATATCAGGCTGGAACCACTTCGACAGCATGGGGGCTAAGGTGGTTGTTTGTATTGCCGGCGTCTTGGCCCTTGTCAGCTCCGGTTATCTCGTTCTCGGACAGGGACGACGAGAGAACAGATAAGAGGTTACCTGACTAACTGCCCAACGTATGAGTTTCTGCAATTCTAAGAACAGAAGTGGCTGAGACAGTCTGTGTGTCAAGGCATGGAGAAGCTCCTCTTTACTAGTCCCGTGTGGAGGGGGAAGAGACTATTAATAGGATGGAGGAAATGCCAAAGATGGAAGAGGCGGAGAAGACATTAAGAGTGGGGGATGGTGTCAGGGCGATAGCGCACATCAAGGTTATTGGGGTAGGCGGTGGTGGCTGCAATGCTGTCCGTCGGATGATGTACGAGCATACGCTCAGAGGGGTGGATTACATTGTGGTCAACACCGACATTAAGTCCCTGGAGCTAGCATCACATACCCAGTCTGTCCAGTATTCCATCCAGATTGGTTCTCATCTCACTGAGGGTTTTGGGGCAGGAGGTGAGCCCAAGGTCGGTGAATTGGCCGCAATGGAAAGCCGCATGGCTTTACAGAAGGTCATTAGAGGGGCTGATTTGGTATTCATTACTGCCGGCATGGGTGGCGGCACGGGCACTGGTTCAGCTCCGGTAGTGGCTGATATAGCCAGAGAGAGTGGTGCCCTTGTTGTCGCTGTAGTTACCACCCCGTTCTCCTTCGAGGGCAACAAGAGAACAGAGGTTGCCTTTACTGGCCTCCGTCGTCTTATGGAGAAGGTGAATAGCACTATCATTGTCCCCAACGATCACCTTCTCCGCTTGGGAGATCATGATGTCCCGATTCAAAAAGCCTTTGCCGCAGCAGATCGGGTGGTGGCAGAGGGGATCATGTCCATATCAGAGCTGATTAATATCCCTGGAGAGATAAACGTGGATTTGGCTGATGTCAAGAGGGTTATGGGTATTCCGGGAGTAGCCCTCATGGCTACAGGGTGGGGGAAGGGTGCCAATGGAGCGGAACAGGCAGCAGAAGAGGTTATCTATGAACCCCTGCTCGAAACTCATGTAAATGGTGCCAAGGGTGTTCTTTTCTGTTTCTCCGGTGGCCCGGACTTGACCCTTGGAGGAGTGGAGAAGGCAGCCTCTCTCATTTCCAAGCATGTCGACCCTCGTGCCCTTATCTTCTTTGGTATTAACCTGCCCAGGGAGGAGTTAATCGGCCAGGTAAAAATCAATCTGGTAGCTACGGGTATAAGGCCGTCAGTAGAAGGCAATTGGTTATCCGGAGTCAAGCAAAACTTGAAGAGCACTGCGGCTCAGGCTCAGCCGAGCAAACTCACCAGATTGGGTATGGGATATGCTTCAACATAGAGACCGAAGTATACCCTGCGCATCGGGTGAGAAATAAGAAGGGGATGCAAAGTAATTAGTATGGAAACGGGAGGTTAGACGATGGCACAGGTAATGTCATGGCTCAACATGATGACGGGGTTGATACTCTTCTTTGCCATGTCCGGTATAAGCCAGGATTGGGTTATGTTCTCCAATCCGCAAGCCAAGATATTTCCCTTTGTGCTGGCCATATTACTCCTGGTGAATGCGGTGTATCTCGCCCTGGCAAGAGGGGAATTCTGGGCCCGCCGCCGTTAAGTAGCCTTAAGTCGCGATGCGCTATTTCTAAGATGTAGAGAGCACACTGATGGTGCTTAATTCATTGAGCTAATTGTAAAAGGAGGTTATCAGATGTCACGTTTACTAAGCTTTGCCAACCTGCTGGTGGGTGGACTGTTATTGTTTGCCCTTTCAGACATAGCCAGTTGGTCCTGGTTTTCAGCTCCAGCCGCTAGGCTGATTGCCTTTATTCTCAGCGTGGTGCTGGTGGGGAACGCAGTAATCCTCTCGTTTGGAAGTGAAGAGCCGCAGAGCAGAATGGCCTCCTAGCCATTCCTCTTTGAACAGATCTCTTTTTAAAGCAACGAGGGGGATAAGGAGGGGCAATGCCGAGTAGGACGGAAGTAATGGTTTGGGGTCTAGTGGTTATTGTCATGTGCATAATAGCGATTGACGTATTGAGTCCCTGGGCATAGTCTGCGAGATTATCTCTGGGAGCTGTGTAATACCGGTTGATGACTTTGGCCTGGAGGCGATATTGAAAAAAGGGAGAATAGTACTTTTGGTATCCGTTATTAACAAGAGTGGCATGTCAGTCCTGGTTGTCTTGGGGAGATGATGGGGGTAGCCTATGAAAATCAAGAACAGTCTCAGGGTTGCGGCTGCGGCTTTGATCCTGTTACCAGAGCCTATAACTACGCTACCCGGTATAGTTTTGCTATTGATGTCACTCGCTTTGCGGGAACAACGCTACAGATTGGCTCCCTGCTCCGGCGTGACTATACGGAGAGGCACTTTGCCAAGGTAGGGTACTGTGAAAGCGATCAAAGGAAACTCGGAGTAGTTGGTTGACTTATCCAGAGATATGTGCCAGCGGGCAGGCTAGGAGGAGCAAGGTCCCCCCCTTGCCTGGCAGGTTTCATAAAGGTAGATGGCTGGAGCCAAGATATCTTTCGTTCTTGCAGCCTTCGATCAGTGAGATTTCACTGCACTAGCCTGCCTGCTGACCAAATTTGCCTGTAAAGGCCTTCGAACCACAATGGGTTGCTAACCAAACAGCCTTCGCTCCACCTCTTTTAGCCGTTCTATTCCCTTGATCTCGTAAGGGAAGAGGGGCAGTAACAAGGAGTTGTTAGCTCCGTATTTGTCCTCCACCTCTAGGATGTAGCGTTGTTGCATCTGTGCCTTGCTGTGAAGAAACGGCGAGTCTGCTCCCTGCACCACTTGATTGACAATTATGTGATTGATATGGAGGCCATAGTCATTGAACTCGCCGAATATATCTTCAAGCTGATGCACGGCCAGGGCTTCCGCTATGGTAACAAGATTGAACTCCACCTCGTTCTTCAGGAATGCCATGTCCTTATCGGAAAGCTGCTGCCACTCCCTGATTAATCCGAGAACGGAGCGTTTCATCTTTTGCGTCGTTTTCAAAGACGAATAGATTCTGGCGGCGGGCTTAAGGTGTTCATTGACAATGGATGGCATCCGTAAGAGCCCCAGGGTTTGTCCTGCGGGTGCAGTATCCCACACTATTCTCTCAAATTCCCCAGATTCGCTGATCTCCCTGATATAGTCAACCATGAACTCGTCTCTGATCCCAGGAAGGATGGTGGCAACAAATCCCGTAAACTCATCGTAGTCGATATCAACGAAACTGGAGAATACATCGTAAACTTGAGATCCGAACTTCTTACTCCAAAGCGCTTTTATGTCGCTGTAGCCGATCTCGTCTAAGTACAGATTCTCAGTGACCTTGGCTGGCTTGTCCGAAGAATCCAGTTCGAAGATATCTCGCAGAGAGGGCGTAAAGTCAGTGGAGATGATGATAGTTCTCTTGCCAGACGCAGCGTGGTGCAGAGCGGTAGCTGCAGCAGAGGTGGTCTTGCCCACACCTCCCTTACCACAGAACATGGTGACTTTCTGGGAGTTCAGTCCGTCTGTTCTTATTACCATGCTCAATTTTGTCCGATGTAGTTAATTCTAACACCCTCTCAGGGGTGATACCAATTAATTCCATGCGGTGATCCAAAATGTCACTGGGCGGGCACAACTACCACCCAAATCCACCACCTGTTTTCGTTATCGGTGTGGTGAGAGGCTTGGTGCGGTCTTGGAGCGGGGATATGCCCCGTAAGCAGAAGCTGGGGGTTGTTATCGGAGGACTTTCCCCACTCTTAGCGGCCAAGGAATGCCGAAAGGGGCTGCCTGCAGCCAAAAAAGCGCACTATTCCCCCTTCCGCCTGAATGGCATCACTCTTCCGCTGGTCACTTATCGGCCAGTATCATGGCGGTCCCGCCGCCACAGGTAAGCCTCTGTAGTCCTGAGACAGCGCATTAATGCGTCGCCTCACTTCCAGCAGTAGCCCACAGGCCGGATGATCTGCACTCAAGCGGATGATGAGATGACGGGCATGCCTTACTTACCCGTCCAGCTATGTTGATGAAGCCAAACCTCACTGCCTTCATCCGCTTTGGCGCCCATCCCTCAGGCATGACCAGCCGCTTCATCAGCGAATTGAGATTGTAAGCTAGTACTGTTATTCCCCACCACGCAGCGTTGGCACAAGCAAGCATTGGGATTACTCATTTGGCACGTGTGAAGGTGTCATCAGGCGCCAGGGCCAGAGGAAGTACGCAAAAGTCTCTGGTAGTACATGGCCACGTCATCAGCGAACGCAAGCGATTTTGACAGCTCGGTCAGAACAATGACCTTGCGTTTTTTCCATCTGTACTCGAGCCAGTCCAGTAGATCAGTACCCGAAAGGTTCGGCGCAGGTAGGCCAAGAACGAAACTCAACTCCAATGCATCACGAAGCCGGGGTGCTGCAACCAACCCCAATTCCTTCTCAAGGAGCGTAGAGAGCTCCCGGATGACCTTGTTGGCTTCGTACTTCGAGCCTGAGTCATGCAAATCCAGGGCATCGGTCTTAGACGAAAGCCAATGTCTAAGATCTTGGGTCTTATCTCTCAGCCGGACTGCCTCTGATATGAGTGCGGCCGGGTCACCTTTTGCTTTGAGAATTAGATAGCCGGCGATAGATGGAACTCCCAGAGGAACGTCTCGCAGTTTCCTGACCGCCTGGTCCACTACACCTGCAAGGTGCGAAACCAGGAACGCATTGTCCTTTCGCAGAAGGTGCGCCCGCGAGACAGCCGGAGTGTAACGAGCTTGGTAGCTCGAAGCGAGAGAGTCATTGAAGTAAGCCCTGCAGAACATATCAAGTTGGATGAGGGTGCCATCGGAGCGGGGCCACCGTGACATCTGTCTGGAGGCCGCATGTCGGAGGGATTCACATGAGCACAGCATGAATGCTGCTGCACCCAACTTCTTTGAAGATAGAGCCTGCTCTCGATGCTCGTTCAGCTCAGAGTCTGACATGCCTGGTGTCAAGAGCCGCCGAATGATTTCAACTTGGGTAGAGATAATAGCTGTTCGCAGCCCCGAAGGATAGAGCCCAGGCAACGTCTCAGCACGAGGGTTGAAAGCCAATTCCAAGTCATCAGCGCATCTCTTGGCAGCACTTTCGCAAGTGGCAACGAAAGTTGTGTCATCGACTCTATTGAGCTCCAGTGTTTCTGGAGTCACGCCAAGTCCAAGAAGCCGCGCTCGAACCTCGCTCGTAGGAGTCGCCAATACTACTACATCGTCTCCATAGCTATCTACTACGAGACGGTCTGCAAATGCGAGGAGGGTGGCAAGCTGCAGGAGTTCGTGAAGGTTGACCACGTCGACGGTCTTGCCCTCAAGGAACCCGCCGGCAGATTGGATTGCCGTGTTGTCTACAAAGACCTGCATTTCGACAATACCCTATTTTGGCAGGGAATCTGGGGCAACCAAGAACCACGTTCAGCCGATGTGGCAAGCCTTCGAGCTAGATTCGGGCCACGACGGGCGGCCAGCTCGAACATCAAGCTGATTTCGACCTTCTTCCCTAGGTCAATGAATCAACCATGTATCTCTGGCCCACACTCCCATTCATCCTGCTATAGCTGGCTAGATACTACAGACGAGTCGCGGATAATGTCAAGAATGATAGTCTGTCCGAGCCCAACCTCAGCTTGGATACAAAGGGGGGCGTTGGGGAACACACCGGAGAATGCTACGTCCAGGTGGCGATAACGACGGCGTCGGGGTCGTTCTCCCGTTCCTGGTGGAAGGGGCGAGTGCCGCGCAACCATTCTCGCATGGACGCGGGCATCGCGAACGTCTGGTCAGGATCATGGGGCGAAATATCTCCGCTACGCGATTATTGGGACGGACTCCTGGCGTTCAAGTTAGGCTCCTAAAGCCAAATGTGCTAATATAGCAGCAGTTTGTATCGGAACGCCGGGCAACTCATCGTGAGTGACTTGGCTATTGGGATGGGTGTGCCTGGAGGCAAACACATTCTCCTTAAGGTGATGGTATGGCGAGGGCCCTGCTGGTCAGTTACTGCGGATATCCCGACATCACTTCACTAATGCCAGACAACGGCTTGGCCAACCTGGCCGGCTCGCTGGTTAGTGAAGGTCACCATGTCAAAGTACTGGACTTCGCAACCATCGACACCATGAGAAGGTTGGTTCCCGAGCAGTTGAGAACAAAGCTGAGACAGCTATGGCCTGAGATATCGTCTTATGGTTCACTCAATGACGAACAGAAAGGTAATCTCGCCTCCCAGCTAGTGAATGTCGACCAAGCGTTGACCAAATACCATGAGCAAGAAGCCCATCGGATTGCCGACGAGGTCGTTGGCGTTGTACAACAGGAGAGCCCGGACTTCGTGGGCTTCAAGCTTTGGGTCGGCGATGGTCTCGATCCTTCCATACAAACTGCCCAGCGTCTCAAGAAGGAATTCCCCGGCCTACGAATCTACGGTGGTGGTCCTTTGATTGACCAGACGATGGATAAGTTCTATCACCTCAAGGGAACCGACGCTTTTGATGCAGTCTCCTATGCTGAGGGCGAGGAGACTATTCTCGCCTTGGCTGCCCATTCAGTTGGCAAAGCTCAACTAGCTGAAATACCTAATCTGGTCTTTCGGAATGGAGACAGCACAGTCACAACAGCACTGAACAGACCTAGTCTAGTATTTCATAAACTGCTTTACAACGAGCGAGCTTGTCAAGAATGGCTTTGGCGGAGGCTTTCCACACCAACGGTTTAGGGTCGGCATTGGATATTGTCAGGTACTCCTTAATGGCATGGATCAACTCTGGCACACTTCCGAAGCTTCCACGCCGCAGACGCTTTTCCGTCAACTCCCCCAACCAACGCTCAACAAGGTTCAGCCA
>JAPLHP010000017.1 GCA_026389585.1 Chloroflexota bacterium
GAAGCTGGGGTGGTTGAGAAGGCGCGGGGTGTACGCCGCATTAGGCCTGAATTCTACCTGGCGATGCAAAGAGCAATGGATGAGTCTGGGCAACAGCCAATCCAGACCAGCTTCTTGCTAAGGTGAGATTTATGGGAGTCAGAGCAACTGTCCCTCAGTCCTCTTTCTATCCAGACTGAGGTTGGGTGGTATAATGCCGCAGGGCACCCGTTCGCGCAGGCACAGCCCGTGGTATTGGAGGAGACAACTTGGCCATGAGAGGCCTTGGCTGCAAGAATATCTGACTTTGCACTAAAATCCGAGGACAGAATGACGACTGAGAGTGAAGTATACCGGTCCCTGCAGAGACATTTGGACAGGCTGCCCATAGGTTTACCATCCACACAATCCGGTGTCGAGATTCGCATACTGAAGCATCTGTTCACTCCGGAAGAAGCGGGAGTAGCGATGCGGCTTTCCATGCTGCCGGAGCCCCTGAGTCGCATTTACAGGCGTATGAAGAAGAGTGGGAAGTCTATTGAAGAACTCGAGCAGCTATTGGACCGTATGGTGAACAAAGGTATCGTCTCATTAAAGAATAGGGGTGATAAAAAGTATTACAGCAACACGATGCTCGCCATCGGGATGTATGAATACCAGGTAGGGCGGCTCACCAAAGGTTTTGCCGAAGACATGCTGCAATATCTCGATGAGGCTTTTGCCGGTGAACTGTACAGGACCAATATTCCCCAGTTGCGCACAATCCCAATAGAGAAGAGCATTCCTCAGGAGTATAGCGTTAGCACCTATGACAATATAAGAGAGATTGTCGAGGGCATCGGCGGCCAAATTGTAGTGGCCAACTGCGTTTGCAGACAGGCCAAAGACATGGTTGGAGAAAGCTGCCATCACACTGACCTTCGCGAGACATGCTTGGTATTTCGCAGTTCGGCGCAGCACTACTTGGATATGGGACTCGCACGGCCCATCACCAAAGAGGAAGCCTTTGATGTTCTTGAGAAGGCTGAAGAAGCGGGATTGGTTCTCCAACCAGTTAACTCACAGAGGCCGGAGGCTGTCTGCTGCTGTTGTGGCGACTGCTGCGGATTACTGCTGGCTGCAAAGAAATTCCCCCGCCCGGCAGAACTGTATGCGGCCAGCTACTATGCAGAAGTGGACGCTGAGTTATGCACAGGTTGTGAGTCTTGTGTTGACCGGTGCCAGTTGCAGGCTGTGACACTCCTTAATGATGTGTGTACAGTCAACCGTGATCGCTGCATCGGCTGTGGGGTTTGCGTTGCGAACTGTACGTCGAATGCCATCCAGCTACACAAGAAAATGGTCAAATCAGTGCCTCCGAAAAGTACCGGCATCCTTTACAGAAACATCCTGTCCCAAAAAGCCGGGAAACGGCATATGCTCAAATTGGGTGTGAAACGCCTGGTGGGGCTACAGGTCTGATGTGGGCAGCTCGATCCGGGGGAAGACTGGTTCAAACGCGGGTTTACATGGCCGTTCAGCAGTTTTCCCAGGTGGGTTGCGCGGGGCGCGTAAGAGGAGAGTTGGGGAGGCGATGGTAGTGTGGAGTTACCTGACGATATCGGGCAGGAGTAGGAGCTGGCTATTGGTGGGCGCAGCCCCATAAGCGCTAACTTAACCTATTGAATATGCATGGGTTTGGCCATATAATCGTCACCACAGGAGGTGACGATGAAGAGCAAAGACAACTGGATTTTGCAGGACGATTGGAGCGTTCTAGTAACCTTTCTTCCCTGTG
>JAPLHP010000018.1 GCA_026389585.1 Chloroflexota bacterium
AGCCGACGGTATTTCGTTGGAAACACCAGATGATACAACAATACGCTTACATTGTGGCTCTTGTGTAAATAGATGCTCATGCATCTATTCTAATTCATTCGCCGCAAGCGGCGGGGTATCAGACCCTAAAAGAGAATGAACTGCACGATGCCCTCGCCGCCGAGGGCTGGGCCTGATGCCTGGTTGCACAAGCCAGCGTAACAATCGAGATTCTTCGCTGCGCTCAGAATGACACTTCAAAACCTGTGATCATGACAGTGGGCGACATGTTACCATGACTTTTATGAGGTTTGTCACCCCGACTTCTATGCGGCATGTCACCCTGAGCGAAGCCGAAGGGTCTCCCTTCACAAAACAAATAGCGCCTATTTTTATAGCCAGGCACTAGTGGTTCTTCACCAGCTCATGGATCGCCGTGCAGTGCAGACTCTTCTGCTGTCCGTCAATCTCCATCTTCCCCAAGCCAAGCGAGAAGAACGACGTTATAGTAGGCTTTGCCTTGAAAGTACGGATAAGGAATCTCAACAGCGGATTGAAATCAGCCAGCAGGTCTATCCTCTGAAAGGCCCTCTGCAGTTCCAGCGTCATCTCCAGAGATAACCCTTCGTCTTTAACCCGCAGCACATGCTTCCAGGGGATCTCCTCTCCTGTGTCCGCATCCGGTTTCATTTCTGACTTGGCCAGACTCCATTTCCTGGACTCCGTGGTCAGGTAAACGAGTTTGCGGGAGTCGTAGATCAGCAGCGGTTTCACCTCAGATCTCCCCATCCTGCCGGTGGTCACTATATCAGCAAAGATAATGGTGTACTCTTCGTTATAAACCCTCCCCCAGTCCCAGTATGCCAGCAGGTCCATCGGGGCAATATTCAGCCAATTGTGGTCCCGATAGCCCACCCCCTCTATGGGATAGGTCTCCCCCTTGGTTCTGAAGGAGCCTCGGGCCTGGCAGTGCGGCTGGGGAACTACCCAGTACATGTACCTGGTCTCATCGCCAAAGCAGGCATGGCTGGTGAACCCACCGACACTGGAATCGAGCTCCAGGTCAAGAGCCTTCTCTCCGCCCTCGATATGCACCACGTAGTGCGAGAGGTCTCCCCTGATGAAGTTCCTGCCAATCTGGACATCGCAGACCTCCGTCGAAGCCTTGAAGGAGGAGTAAGGATGCTTCTCTTCAATGGTGATCTCCGTCCCATCGGTCTTCACATAGCTGGCTCTGACGCCGGTCACCACCTTGCCTGGCCGGGAGACATCGCCCGCAATGAATAGCTGGCCTCTGACCAGGCTCCCGTCTCCGTTCATCAGGTCGAAGTACCACCACTCGATGTAGCGGCGATCTTTCAGGGGATGCCAGGCGTCGTCAGCCTGCCTGATTACCATCGATTCGGGAATCTCCCGATAAGTCTTCTCTTCGTAGAGTATCTTCGCCATGCTACCCTCCCTATACCGTTTTCCTGATTAGTATAGCGTTTTTAACAATAGTGGCGCATGTGGACCTTCAAAGTCGCCCGAACTTGACTATCGCCGTCAAACAGGCCTATCATGGCGGCTGAATGCCATGAGGAGACACTCCAGGCCTCTCTTGATAGCCATGCTGGCCTTGTCACCGATCCTGCTGGCAGGCTGCGGTGGTACCGCCGCTCCCAACCGCATCGCCGTCCTGGAAACAAGCATGGGCGTCATCAAGTTCGAGCTGTACGAAGACAAGGCCCCTATCACCACTGCCAACTTCATCAAGCTGGCCGAGAGCGGCTTCTACGACGGACTGATCTTCCACCGGGTAATCAAAGGTTTCGTCATTCAAACGGGTGACCCCAAAGGGACAGGGATGGGTGGATCAGAGCAAACCATTAAGCTGGAGATCAATAAGGATTTAAGCCACACCGACGGAGCTGTGGGCATGGCCAGGAGTTCTAATCGCGACAGCGCCTCATCCCAATTCTATATCTGCGACGGCGCTCAGCACGATCTGGACGGCAACTATGCCGTCTTTGGACAGGTCATCGAGGGACTGGACATTGTCCGGGCAATCGCCGCCGTCCCCATCGACGTCAATAAGAAGCCCCTGCAGGATGTGGTGATGACCAGGGTCTCTATCGAGTCGCCCTGAGTGCCTTGCTCCAGCCTGCCCCGGGTTTGTACCCGCCTTCTTCGATATACCTCCCGGACTCAAAGGCCCTGCAGCCCTTTGATCATCACTGGTATACCGGCAACCATGAGGTAAACAGTGTCGGCACGCTGAGCCAACTCCTGATTCACTTTGCCCAGAGAGTCCTGGTAGATCCGTCCCAGCCTGTTAGGCGGGACAAGCCCCATACCCACCTCGTTACTCACCAGGACAAAGCTGGCCGCTGTGCCCTCAATACACTCTGCCAATTCCCTGACCTCCAATGACAGCTTCTCATCCACCAGTTTTGTGTCGATCCGGGCAGAATCACCGCTGCATTGGCCAATGACGTTGGACACCAGCAGAGTGAGGCAATCCAGGACAACCACCTGAGCATCACCACTCTGTTCCCGGATTCTTCGCCCCACGCCAAAAGGTGCCTCAATAGTACGCCAGCTTGAAGAACGGGCCTTCTTGTGTTCCTCTATCCTCTGTCTCATCTCCTCATCCAGAGCTTCCGCCGTGGCCACAAAGAGCACCCTCTCACCCAGGCGCGATGCCACCTCCTGGGCAAACCGGCTCTTGCCGCTCCGGGCCCCGCCCAGGATGAGAATACATCTCTTATCCATCTTCCTCCCTCACACCAGGCATGTCACTTGGATTTGACCCTGGACCGGGGTATGTCAAGGAACCAGTAGCCGTCACGCTGCACCCTGTTGCCATAAGTTGGCCGTATTCGCTTTCCAAACAGGGGGCCATCCAGCACGACGGTGTGATATTCTCCCTTCTCGCCACAGATGTCAACACTCTTCCTCTGAGCCAGATGCTTCACGTCAGTGAGGAAGCTATGGTCTATCATCCGCCCTAACCATTCTTCACCAAAGATATCCGCCTTGGCTGAGATCACCACTGCCTCGAAGCCTGCCTCAATGAACTCCTTCATGAGACCTTCTGTCTCCCTGCCCCAGAGGGGCAATATGGGGGTAAGACCTACTTCGGCACAGACTCTCTCCACCCAGTCCCGGTGCTCCTGAATATAGATATCGCCGAAGACCATGGCCTCGGCACCACGGCTCTTCAGGGCAGACACAGCCTTCTTGAATGTCTGTTCATAAAGGGACATATCCGGCGCCGCGTATTGAGCCAGGGGGATGCCGATTGATTCCGCCTGCCGGCGGATCAGGTGAGCCCGGGTGCCGTGGAAAGAGACCCTCCGAAACTCCCGGGATATGAAGTTAAGCAGATGAGTGACTTTGTAGCCCTGCGCCAGGGCCAGGTAACAGGCAAAGCAGCTGTCCTTTCCGCCGCTCCAGGAGCTGATAGCTTCAGTCATTCTATGTCCTGCCTCCTTTGCAAATGAGAAACGTCATTCAAGAAATGGATCACTCTTCCACAGGCATCGATTTCCATGATGGAGAGGGATGCCCGCTCAATTTGGATTTGCTGCCAGCAGGACAGATCGAGCCCCGTCAGACGGCAGATGAGTACCCGCAGCGGGCCGCCGTGAGCCACCACCAGCACCGTACCTGCCGGATGACAGCGCAGCCTTGCAGCAAACGCCTCCACCCTTTCAGCCAGGGTGCTCAGGCTCTCCCCGCCCGGAAAACTGAGCTCAGGGTCAGCACCCAGCCAGAGTTTCTCCGCTTCCGGATAATGCTCCTTCACCTCGCCAAAGGTCATGCCTTCGCACCGCCCAAAGTTGATCTCGCGAAGTTCGGGGCAAGGTACCGCAGGCAGCCGGTGCGGCATGGCAATGACGGCGGCTGTATCCACTGCCCGCCTGAGGTCGCTGGAGTAAACGGCATCAACCTTCTCATTCGCCAAGCGGCGGCAGAGGTTCCCGGCCTGCTTGAGTCCCTCGACACTCAGGGGAACGTCTGTGTGCCCCCAGTAGCGGCTCATGTCCGCGTCAACCTCACCATGCCTCACCAACATCAGTCTGGTCACAGTTTCACCAACTCCATGAAGGTATAGCGATAGCCAGAATAACGGCGGTTACCTCTGCAACCTCAATGACAGCGCCATAGGTATCGCCGGTGAGTCCGGCGAACTTGCGTTTCAGAATGAGAGATAGTGTTAAGGTCACCAGTCCTACCCCGAACATGATTGCCAGTCCTTTGAGTTGCAGAAAACCCACGGAGGCGGCCAGGGCGATTATGGTAGCCAGGGCAACCCCCGGCCAGGTTGCTCCGTCCTTGAACGCCTTGCCCAAACCCTCGGGTCTGGCATAGGGGAAGGCAGATATGGAGCAGACAACTGCCCAGCGACCCAGGACGGGCATGAGCACCAGCGCTGCCATCCTCGATGATTCCGGCAGTCCTGCCAGTGAAACATACTTCAGTAGCAGAAGGCAGCAGGCTCCCACCACACCGAAGGCCCCCACCCTGCTGTCTCGCATCACTTCCCATCTCTGCTGGGGTGTTCTGCCGGCAACAAGGCCGTCACAGGTATCGATGAAGCCGTCAAGGTGAATCGCCCCCGTGGCCAGCACCAGGACTACCACCAGAAGGCCGCTGACCACAGAAGTGGGCAGCACCAATTCCAGCCCGCGATCCAGCCCCATGATAAGGAGCCCCAGGAGGAGTCCCACCAGGGGGAAGTAACCCAGGGAGCGGCCCACCTCTTCCGGTCTTGCCTGCCGACGTGACGGCAGCGGTATCACGGTGAGGAACCTCAAAGCTGCGAAAAAGCCCACTTAGCCTTTCTCCTCTTTGTCTGAGACGCCAGCCTCGGCAAAGGTAGCCATCTCCGCCAGTATCCTGGCGGCTGCTTCAGCCAGGAAGATGCCGAGCGCCGCACCCGTACCTTCCCCCAGCCTCATGTCCAGATCAAGCAAAGGCTTGAGTCCCATATGGCGGAGAATGGCCTGATGCCCCGCCTCTACCGAGACATGGGAGGCGATAAGGTAGTTTTTCAACTCCGGGCACAGCCCGGTGGCGATCAGGGCGGCTGCCCCTGAGATGAAACCATCGATGATCACCGGGATGCGGTGTGCTGCAGCACCCAACATGACCCCGGCCAACCCCCCGATCTCAAAGCCACCCACCTTGCTCAGCACGTCCAGCGGGTCTGTGGGGTCAGGGCGGTTTACCAGGAGGGACTGCTTTATCACCGCTATCTTTTGGGAAAGCTGGATGTCATCCACACCGGTTCCCCTGCCGGTGACACCCTCCACAGCCTCTCCGGTTATGACAGTACAGATAGCACTGGAGGGAGTGGTGTTGCCGATGCCCATATCACCAGTGCCAATGATGTCCAGTCCTTTGCTGAGTTCCTCTTCGAACACTTCGATCCCGGCCTGGATAGACTGGAGAGCATGCTCCCGGCTCATGGCCGGGCCTCTGGCCATATCAGCCGTCCCGGGCCCCACCTTCTTCAAGATTAGCTGTGGATGAGGGGCCAGAGATGCTGCCACCCCCATATCCACCACCACTATCCTGGCTCCAGTGCAGCGCGCCAGCACATTTATGGCGGCACCTCCCCGCAGGAAGTTGTAAACCATCTGAGCCGTTACCTCCCGGGGGTAGGCGCTTACACCCTCGGCGACCACACCATGATCACCGGCCATGGTGATAATCACCTTCTGGGCCAGGGGTGGTACCGCTTCCCGTCTGATGCCAGCTATCTGGATGGATAGCTCCTCCAGCCTGCCCAGGCTTCCCCTCGGTTTGGTAAGTTGATCCTGCCTGGACCTGGCTTGCGCCATCGCTTCCCCATCCAGTGGTGCTATGGCATTGACCGTATTCCTGATCACTTCTTCACTTTGTCTTTCCATCGCATCAACGCCCCTTTACGTGGTCAGCTAGGAAGGGAACAACTCAGGGTGGATCATTCTGGCAATCTCCTCCAGCCCGTCGATGATACGGGGCCCGGGGCGGCTGGTCAGGCTGGGGTCGCTGACTGCATAGACCTTTCCCAGATTGACTGCCGTCAGATCTTGCCAGACGCCACTCCTCTCCTCCACCTGCTCCGGTGTCACATAGGGGTAGTCGCCCAGGATGATGATATCCGGGTTGGCAGAGAGCAGTTTCTCAAGGCTGAGTTGAAGCCAACTCCCGCTCTCCGTGACGATGTTGCTGCCACCCGCCAGGGAAATCAGGATATCCGCAAACGAGCCCGGCCCCGCAGTCCATGGCTTGGTCGGGTCGGTGGCATCTATTTCGTAAAACACAGTTGGACTGCTGGTTGCGCTGGCTTTAATTTCAGCCACTTTGTCCAGTCGTTGTTGGAGACTATCCACCAGCCTGGCTGCCTCCTCTTCCTTGTTCATCACCTTGCCCACCAGATCGATGTCCTTGAAAATACCGTCAATGTCCTCCGGCTGAAGAACGAGCATGGGGATGCCCAACCCCTCAATCTGCTGCATCACCGGATCATAGCCGTCCGTCAAGATGAGGTCCGGGTCCTTATCCAGGATGTCCTCCAGGCTGGTAGTAAAATACCCGCCGACTTTGGGCTTGGCCTTGGCTGCCTCAGGGTAGTCGCAGTGTTCAGTGATGCCAACCACCTTATCGCCAAGACCGATAGCAAAGAGGATCTCTGTGATGCTGGGTGACAGAGAGACCACCCTCTGCGGCGTTTGTTCGATGTAGACCGTTCTCGAAGCATCGTCCACCGCAGTGATTACGGCCGCTGCCTCAGAACGACAGCTCAAAGCCGATATAGGAAGCGCCATAAGCAGCAACACAAATACAAATTGAACTGAGATTGACCTCTTCAATTGAACCTCCTTGATAGCTCGGAAGCCGAAAAAATAAATCCCCTTGTCCGGAAGGCCAAGGGGATTATCGTGGTGCCCGTGTCATAGTCCCACCCCCTTTCCCAGCGGAGGCTTCAGGACGGATAGGGGTGGGCGTTCTGGCTTCTCGCCTTAGGCGAGTTACAGCAGGCGGGCCTGCTCCGGAGTCTCACCGGACTTGCTACCCAATTAAGCCCCTAGTCACCGTCGGGGCACCCCTGCGTCTCTTATTCAATTTGGGCAAAGTATATCACACGGTAAAGGCAAAGGGCAAACTCTCGTACTCTTCGGTTCTGCTAAGTTGAGGTTGATGGGAAGATTTTAAGCCAAATGGTTTGGTTCTGCTGACGTGGATGATGTAGAGACACTCAGAACTGGGTAGGTTAGGTAATTCCGATTAAGGTCAGAGGGTGCCTATATCGGAGATAACTTGCTGTGACATTAACAAATCCATTGCTGTGGTCAAGGGCAACCATCTCCGCGTGTCTATGACATCATCGTAATCCACCCTATTCCTATCTATTCGGAGACGATCCAGAGACACCCCAATTTGCTTGCGTGGTGTATCTCTACTGTTTATGAACTTCTCCCTAACAAACTTATGAGTATCATCTGGGGGAATAGGTATTCTATCGATATCTCGTAAGTGGTTCCTTGCTGTGCAATAGGCTGCGTAGTAACACCTGCTGACTGAAGAACGCAATTTGGCCTCCTGAGATGGCGGAGTCGATCCTTTCCCAGCAAGTTCGTCGGCTAGTCTCAAGTATTGGGACCAATCAAAACTCATTGAAATTCCACGTGAACTGATAGCTTTCCTCGGGCGTCTGCCATGACACCTAGCCACCAATCATGGTCAAATGCCCTGAGCTTCACAAAAGCCTCATTAGGTGAAAGGTCAGTACAGATGAAAACTATCAATTCCTTATCGCTCTTCTCTTCTTGGTCGATAATCACTTCCAGAGACAGTCGAGTAGATTTTCCAAAGTATCTCTTGACTTGTTCTGGTATCTGTTGCAGGAGAGAAATTAGAAAGAGATTACAGGCAACAAATGTCATAACTTCTGATCTATCCCTCAGATCATAGGGACTCTCAAGTGTAGCCATTTCTGTTGTGGGATAGAGTGAGAAGGTTTGCCCGATTTTACCGGCAGCAGCAACTACTATGTCTTTATACATTCTAGAATAGGCTGATCCCCAGTTAGAAAGGACAAGGGGTTGATATTTAGGTATATCTGAATCTTCGCCTTCTTCTCCCCAGTAAGTCTGCGATGCCCTTTGGTAAAAGCTATGGAAAGCCGTGGTGATATTTGTCCTAAGGTTGAGGTGTTGCACATCACCAGATGTTCCCCAAGTGTCCCAGCAGCACATTTGGGAACTGGTCTTTTCTTCATCATCTGGTACTCTTGTCTTGAATCCTAGACCTTGAGTATTCATATATGTATATGCACTCCTAACAACTACTTACTTTTTGTCCAAATAGAGCGCATTGATGATAGCGGATGAATCTTTGAAACGTGCCACAGAGGAGTTAATTAGCCCTACAATATCATTGATGGGTACAGATGCGAGTTCATGGTGATAGTTAAAGTTGTGCACAAGGCAGTTTTTACCTTGCTGTTCGATAGTGAGCTTAAGCACGTATGGCTCCTTCTGTGCATAGATGATTCCACCAAAGGCGACCTTGTGCCCAGAGAAAACTGGGGCTGGGTCATTATTATTAAGCCTTAGAGTTATATCTGGAAGTTTAGCATTGCTATTAGTCTCAACACTCCACAGAAAGTTCAGCCCTAGTGATTTGTATGGGATATGCATTAGAAGGGTTACATACTTACTAGCAACAGTTGCCAGAGATATTATTGATGACTCACTCTGCTTCTTGGCCACAATCTGCAAACGTTGGTGATCAACAATCAATGAAAAGGACTCAGACTCGAAAACAGAGAAGTCTGGTGTGTGAACAAATTGACTAGGGGATTCGCTTATGACGGAATTGCCTTTGAGCCATTCAGGACTTATTATGCTTGGATTGTGCCCAGCGGCGACAATTACTATGTCCGCTCGACTGAGTCTCGATTCCATGATACCCACCCTTCAGTATCTGATTTTCAGTACCTGAATCCACTCTGATCTTTCCTATGATATCACACTACACTGAGCTTGGGAAGAAGCCGAATTGCCTCATCTAAAATGTAACCGAAGGGATGGTGGTTGACTCATGTAAAAGGTAACCGAAATGGGGGAGAATTGGGCTAGCTTAAGTGGTGAAGGAGATGAAAGCTAGCCAATGGATATTAGAGCACGGAAGGA